>NZ_JARANX010000010.1:0-105918 GCF_029889785.1 Chromohalobacter sp. 48-RD10
CCGAGGGTCAAAATCTGGGTGCCGTCCATGCCATGCCTCCTGTCCAAGTGGAGGTCATATCCTGACCTAGCTCAGGGGGCGAATTCCACACCCAACGACGAAGAGCCCAAACTATGGAGTCTCTTGAGGGTGTCGATTTTGAGCGATGGGTACTCCCGCTATCCGGTGGTTATGATAGTAGAGGGATATTGTTATTTATAAAAAACACTATAGGGACTCCAGATAATCTGAAGGCGATAACATGGGGGTTAGAGAAGTCGCAGGGTGAAAAAGACAATGATGCCTATGTGGCGAAAGAGCTAGCTAGCTCCGTGGGGGTTAAGCATAAATACTATCATACTGATATCTCCCAGGAGCCACTCGAGGTGGTTTTCGATCGATTCCTTTTTTGTAGTGAGGGGCGTATAGACCATATTGCTGGATATATGGATGGCATGAGCATCTGGAAGCAGCTCCATGATGAGGGAGTAGATGGAGCCATTAGAGGCGATGAAGGCTTTGGAGAGTTTCCTGTCTCATCGGGGTTGACCGTTAGGAACTTAGTCGGTTGTGGCTTGTGTTCCGATTACAAAAACTTATCGCAAGTTATTAATGAGTTTGGGTTTCCCCCTCAAGAAATGCCAGTTGAATTACGTCAAAAAAAAGGGGAGGCATTTTACGCATGGCGAGATCGGCTTCATCAAGAATATCGTATCCCCACCGTTCTTGCGGCTCTGTCTGATATCAAGTGCTCGTATTTGGAGCAAATAAACCCTTTGCTTTCCAGGTCAGTGCTGGATGCCGTTAGAAGCTTCCCCGACGATCTTAGGACGGATAAGTATCTATTAAAGAACATCGTTGAATCTATGGAGCCGAGCATTTCATTTGCCGTTAAAGCCGCCAATGCTAATCCTAAAGACATACTCCGAGAGAAAGAGTGTGTCGATCTTATGCGATCAGAGATTAGTAGCGATTACTCGACTGAACTGTTCGGGTCTGGTTTTGCAGATAGGATTATTAGTGGACTAAAGGTTGGGGAGGATGAGTTGAGGAGGCAGAGCATGAAAGGACTGGTAAGTTCGCTTTTGCCTATCTCAGTAAAGAACCGACTGCGTGATACGGTCGCTCGCCCATCAGTCGATGGTAACGTTCTTGCGTTTAGAGTTTTTATGATTATAAAAATGCATAAGATGTTAACGTTAGACGCTTCGAGAATGGCTGACTTACAGCACCGTGCAGCAGACGAGGCGCGGGCTGCTATAGAGCCTGAGTTAACCCCCTCTGTCAATATTATGGTGTGAGCTCATCAACGTTATAAAGCTCCAGCGAATTCGATTTCACGCAATGATAACGAGGCTATTGTGAGCGGATTTCTAGAGGTTCGGGGTCTATTAAATAAGATAGCAAGTCCATGTCTCGTCGCAGGGATTCTATATATGCGCTCGGTTATAAAGCTGGTGAGGCCACACCAGTACCTCAAGAATGGTTTTGTGCTAGTCGGACCGTTATTTGCCCATCAGTGGGATCTTTTTACACTCTCTCAAGCGCTGCTGGCTTTCCTGGCGTTCTGCTGCATGGCGAGTGCGGTGTATGTGCTCAACGACATCATGGATATCGAGGCGGATCGGGCCCACCCGGTGAAGTGTCGTCGTCCCTTGCCTAGTGGCGCCATTTCACCGCGTGCGGCCAAACGACTGCTTGGTGGGTTGATAGCCGCATCGATGGTGCTAGCACTGTTGGTTAGCGGCTGGGTCGCTCTGTTTGTGGCAACCTACTTTGTCATCAACATCTTTTACTCTTGGCGCCTTAAGCACATCGTGATCCTCGATGTATTCTTGATCTCGTCCGGCTTCATGTTGCGCATTTTGGCCGGCACGGTGGGGTTAGGCATCGCGCCGTCCGCGTGGCTGCTGCTGTGCGGTCTGATGGTCACGCTGTTCCTGGGCTTCTCCAAGCGACGCGCTGAACTGCTGATGCTTGAGAGTAACGAGCACTGCAACGGAGGGCTGACCCGCCGTGTGTTGGATGATTATAGTCCGGCCATGCTCGAGCAGTTCATTGCTGTCACTGCCGCATGCACGGTCCTTGCCTACGGCCTCTATACTGTTTCCCCAAAGACGATCGCCCTGCATGGAAGTGATGGATTGATCTACACCTTGCCCTTCGTGGTGTATGGCATCTTTCGCTATCTTTACCTGTTGCATCAAAAGTCCAAAGGCAATGATACGGCCAAGGACCTGGTCATCGACCGCCATCTGTTGGCGACGGTCGTGGGCTGGGTGGGGTCGACCTTGTGGGTCCTAACATGACGGCGGGGGCGAATTACCTGGAAGGGTGGCGGCTGCGGGCGCTAATTCTCTCCATCGTGGCCGCCACCGCCGGCTATCTGGCGTTTTCCCTGTGGGGAGGCTGGAATGAGGTGGTAGCCGCCTTCGTGCAGATTGGTCTGGTAGGCACGCTGATCGCCCTATGCTTATCGCTGATGAACTACGCCCTGCGGTTCTGTCGCTGGCAGCTCTACTTGTCGCAGTTGGGGCATCGCGTGGCCTGGCCGCCGAGCCTGCGAATCTATCTCAGTGGCTTTGCCCTGACCACCACGCCCGGTAAGGCGGGGGAGGCTTTCAGGGGCGTACTCCTCAAGCAACGTGGGGTACCGTTCCCGGCGACCTTCGCTGCCTTCATCAGCGAGCGCCTTTCCGACCTCGTTGCCATCGTGCTGCTCACCCTGGTAGGGCTGGCCCAATACCCCCAGGCGCGGGGCATCGTAATGGCTGGGGGGCTGGGAATCGTGGCGGTGTTGGCCTGCCTGTCGAGCAAAACCTTGCTGGACAGGCTGCACCGTTGGGCCTCGGCTCGCCAGGGCAAGCTGATGGCCTTGGTTACCCATGTCAGCGAGATGCTGGGGGGCGCGCGCCGCTGCCATCGTCCCGGCCTGCTGGGCGTCGCTACCGTGATCAGCGTGATCGCCTGGGGGGCGGAGGCGCTGGCGTTCTACTGGATGCTGGGCTGGCTCGATGCCGACATCTCACTGTCGTTCGCCATCTTCGTTTATGCGCTGTCGATGCTGGCCGGCGCTCTGAGCTTCCTGCCGGGCGGCCTAGGGAGCGCCGAAGCGGTGATGGTTTCGCTGCTGGTCCTCAAGGGCATGACTATGCCTGCAGCCATTGCGGCGACGGTATTCATTCGCCTGGCAACGCTGTGGTTTGCGGTGATGATCGGTCTGGTGGCCCTGATCCGCAGCCGTCATGGTGAAGCGCCTGCGGAGGAGAAAGCATGACCGCCCCACGTTCATGGAACCGTCTACCGCGTGTAGCTCCCGATGCGGTCCATGCGTTGACCCAACGCTCCGCCGGCGTGCCGGACAGCCTGCCCAGGCCGCTGCTGGCTTATGGCAGCGGGCGCAGCTATGGCGATGTGTGCCTGACCGAACAGGGCACGCTGCTGCTCACTCGAGGGCTCGACCGCTTCATCGAGTTCGACCCGCAGCGTGGTGTATTGCGCTGTGAGGCGGGCGTGACCCTGGCCGAGATCCTTGCCCTGGTGGTACCCCAAGGCTGGTTTCTGCCCAGCACGCCCGGGACGCGCCTGGCCACGGTGGGCGGCGCTGTCGCCAACGATGTGCATGGCAAGAACCACCATGCCGTGGGCAGCTTCGGTCACCACGTCCGTGCTCTGGAAGTATGGCGCAGCGATGGCAGCGTTATCGTGTGCCGGCCCGAGGACGACAATGGCTGGTTCTCGGCAACCATCGGCGGGCTGGGCCTGACTGGGCTGATTCGCTGGGTCGAGCTGCAGCTGATGCCCATCCAGAACCCTTGGATGTGGGTCGAGTCGCAGCGCTTCGCCAACCTCGACGAGTTCTGGGCGCTCAACCGTCGTGCCGAGGCTCGCTGGCCCTATACCGTGGCCTGGATCGACTGCCTGGCCAAGGGCAAGGCTCAGGGCCGGGGGATATTGCTGGCCGGTCAGCATGCGGCGGCACAGGCCGAGCTGCCGGCGTTCAAGGAGGGCGGCAAGCGGATCCCCGTCGATCCACCGTTCTCGCTGGTCAATGGCCTGAGTCTGCGCGCCTTCAATATCCTCTACTACCGACAGCCTGTGAAACCCCAGGGGGCACTGACCCACTATGTGCCGTACTTCTACCCGCTCGACGCCATTCAGGACTGGAACCGCATCTATGGGCGGCGTGGCTTCTACCAGTACCAGTGCGTGATTCCGCCCCGCGAGGCCGAGGCTGCTACCGCGGCGCTGCTCGATACCATCGCCAGGCGAGGGGAGGGGTCGTTTCTTGCCGTGCTCAAGACCTTCGGGAACAAGCCCTCGCTGGGCATGCTGTCGTTTCCGCGCCCCGGCACCACTCTGGCCTTGGATTTCCCCAACCGGGGCAACAAGACCCTGCGCCTTCTCGAGGAGTTGGATGCCATCGTGCGTGAGGCCGGTGGCACCCTCTACCCCGGCAAGGACGCCCGTATGCCGGCGAGCCTGTTTCAGTCCGGCTACCCCCAATGGGAAGCCTTCAGCGATTATATCGACCCCGGCTTTTCTTCCCGATTCTGGCAGCGTGTGACCTCATGAACTCTCTCAATCGTGTAATCCTCTTCGGGGCGACCTCCGCCATTGCCGAGCAGACCGCCCGGCAGCTGGTTGCCCAGGGTGCCTCTCTCTACTGCGTGGGGCGCAACCGCGACAAGCTCATGGCCCTTATTGATGACCTCAAGGTACGGGCCAGCGACCAACAGCAGATCGATGGGTGCGTGGCCGATCTGACCGACAGTGATCAACATGCTCGGCTTATCGACGCTGGCGAGCGAGCGCTGGGCGGCATCGATGGCGTGCTGATCGCCCACGGCACTCTGCCGGACCAGCAGGCCTGCCAGGCGGATGTCGACAAGACCCGCCAGGAGATCGAGACCAACGCCCTGAGCGTGATCAGCCTGCTGACCCTGCTTGCCAACCGCCTCGAGCAGCAACAGCACGGCGTGATTGCCGTGATCAGTTCGGTGGCCGGCGATCGGGGGCGGCAGAGCAACTATGTCTATGGCGCCGCCAAGGGCATGGTCACGTTGTTTCTACAGGGACTACGCAACCGGCTGGCCAAGGCCAACGTGGACGTGGTGACCATCAAGCCCGGCTTCGTCGATACCCCCATGACCGCCGAGCTCGATAAAGGCGGGCCGCTGTGGGCCAAACCCGAGCAGATCGCCACGGGCATCATCAAGGCCATGCAGAAGGGCAAGGGGGAGGTGTACCTACCGTGGTTCTGGTGGGGCATCATGCTGATCATCAAGCATATCCCTGAAGCTATCTTCAAACGGATGTCGTTATGAATCAGCTTCCTGAGTTCGATACTCGTCCCGTCGCCTTTTTTGACTTCGATGGAACCTTGACGACCGGTGATACTTTGATGCCGTTTCTCAAGTTCGTCGTTGGCAAACCGACCTATTACGCCAAGCTTGCGCTGCTGAGCCCGGTACTCGGTGCTTATTATGCAAAGCTACTGCGTAACGACATCGCCAAGCAAATCGTGCTCAAACAGTACTTAGGGGGGTACCACATTGATGAGCTCTTTAGATTTGGGGAGCGTTTCAGTGAAGAGGTGATCCCCACCATGCTGCGCCTAGAAGGGATGGAGCGTCTCAGATGGCACCAGGCCCAAGGCCATGAGTGCGTGCTGGTGAGCGCCTCGATGAATGTTTACCTGGAGTTTTGGGCTAAGCGAGAACGTTTTTCGGATGTGATCTGCACAGCACTAGAAGTTGGAAAGACGGGCCATGTATCAGGGAAAATCCAAGGAAAGAATTGTCATGGTAAGGAAAAGCTGAAGAGAGTTATGAGGTGGCAAGCCAACTGTAGCCCAATAGGAACGTACGCATATGGTGATACATCGGGAGACATACCAATGCTGACTTATGTTGAGAATGGGTTTGTTTTTACAAAAAAATCATTCAGAAGGGTTGGTTGACCATGGATAAAAATAGCTACTTGGTTGAGGGGTGGGGGATGAAACTTTCTCCGTTAGGGGTTTTTTTATCCGTTTTTGCTGTTTGGTTACTCTTGTTTTTATTTCTTGGGGTTCACCACAAGCCAGCTGCTGGTGATGAAATTGACTATATCAATCGAGGCATTGAGTTCTTCGAGAATGGGTGGTCTGCGTTTTCAGATGGATGGCGGCCTCCACTTTTTCCGTTGCTTGTAGCTTTTTTGAATCTTTTTGTAGATGCGAACTCCTTGCTTAATTTGGTAAGAATAACAAATATTGCATTGGTAAGTATCGTTCCAGCTCTATGGTTTTATGAGCACTTGGTAAGTGGTAAGAGAAAAAGTTTTCTTTTCATGACAATGTTTACTTCAGCTTGGCCAGCATATTATCTGCTTGCATTTACTGCATATGCCGAGGCTGCTTCATTCCTTTTTTTGAATATCCTTATTATCATAACGATCAGAATAAAAAGCTCGGACAAGTTTCTGGCTCTTTCTTTTGTAGGGTTCCCTCTATGCTTAGCGATGCTCTTTCTTTTTAAAGCAAATAATGTGTTGATATCTGTACCCTTTGGTCTTTATGTTTTGTTTTTTGGGGCTGGTAGTTTTGCTAAAAGGTTTTTTAGAATATCTATTATGGCGTTAATTACTGCTATGATGATTTCTCCATGGTTGGTTTTTTTAAAAAGCGAGATGGGGGAGTGGGTTGCTACGACGACAGGAGGGTATAACCTTCTCGTGGGGACTGGGCACCATTCATTCGGGATGGAATCCGACGACGAGACAATACATAGGAAGTACTTGTTTGATGCATATGGAGGAGAGTTTCCTGAGATCACTTCTGAAGAGGTTGCTTTAATAAATAGTCAGCCGAGTAAGCATTTGATGGATAAGGTCTCTAAAGATGTTGCTTTTCGTATATGGTCTGAAGATACTAAAAGAATGATAAATATGTCTTTTAGGAAGGTCATGCATTCATATGGTATGTCTTTCAGAGGGGCGGGGGACTTCGTTATATTTTCTTTCCTCTTGGCCTCTGTCGTGGCATCTGTTATTCTTTTATACAAAAATAAGTTTGTTGATATTGTCTTTCTTCATTGGTCAATGGCTTTGGTGGGATGTGTTGTTGCTTTCTTTTGGCTGCCTAATATAAGGTTCAAGATTTTCTATTTTGATACTACGGCGTTCTACCTTATGGCATGCTTATTTTCTGTTATGATTGGTGGCCTTAAAAACTTCAAGTCTGAATTAAAAAATTAAGCGAAGTACCCGCAGTGTTTAGTTCCTAAGTATTCGCCCCAGAACACCTATGCCGGTGCCTTGTGCACCGGCGTTTTTTATTTATGGGAGTGCCTCGTAAAGCGCTTCATGGGCTTGTTGGGCAAAGGTGAGCAATGCTTGGTAGTGAGAGGCCTCGATGACACTGCGGACAATATCGGTATCGACGGTAAGGTAATCATGAACGAGCACGTTACGTAGGCCCACGATCTTGCGCCAAGGGACTTCCCTGCCGATGATGCCCTTATCCATGAGACGCTGAAAAGCGGTCATGGCATCACCGCTCATGCTGCCGGTTTCGAGCCGCGCCCAGTGTTTGGCGGCACCGATACAGCTTTCAATGAGTACTTGCAGGGTTCTTTCCGCAGCAGTCTGCTCGAGTCGCGTCCAGTCCCGAGTGACCAAAATCTCGCGTAATGTCTCGAGATCGTGACGGCAATTATCGATATGCTCGCTGAGTGCTCTGAGATAGGCGTAACCGGGGCCTTTGTTACCTGTGCCGTTAGTCATAGTGCTTCCGTGAATGAAGGTAATCGATCTCCCAGCGCGACATGATGCGAGATTCTTGTTGCATGCGCAGGGATGGGTGGCGATCCCATAGCAATATCCCGTCGCTGATGATGGTCCAGGCGAGGGGAATGGGGGCGATGGCGATATCGACGATACTCAGTGCGTTTTCGGGGAGCCCCAGAGCAGCCTGCCAGTCGAGCGCCATTAGCTCGGGACGCAGGCGCCTTTCGAGTGGATCATGCTGCCAATCGGTGAACGCAACCGCGATGTCGTAATCACTTTGCGCGTGATGGGCACCGCGTGCGCGCGAACCGTAAAGCCACAGCGAAGCGAGGTCGGTGCGTTCTTCGGCCTGGTCGCGCAGGGCATTGAGCACGGTATCGTCCAGTAGCGCAGCGTTCGGCATGATGTCGCATCCTTTCATCCAGGCCCTTGGGGCTGTGTTCCTTCAGTATGCGAGGAAAACAGCGTCGCGCAAAGGGCTGTGAGGCGCGCGGGGTTTGCTCACTGGCGACGCTGGGATACGCTTGTCACCCGTTTACATCCATGACACAACCCGGCGCCGTGTAATGCGAAGATGGCCAAATCGCGTACGACGATTATTCAAGACATTGCTACCCAAAACACTGCTGGGGCGTTTGGTCCTCGGTACCGGAGTGGGCTGGAGTGTATTGGTCATCGCCATCCTATGGGTGTCGCTGCGTGGCGGTAGCGGTCTTGCTGAAGAGATCAACCGGGCGCACCTGAATTACGAAGCCTCGCTGATCGCTCGTGATATACAGCAATCGATTTCGCTGCGGCTCGATACGCTTAAAACCATTGCCACCTCGAAAGCGGGGGCGCTGCAGGCCGATGTGCCGCTAGCCGAGGACAGCGACGAAGACGTACAGGCGCGTTTGAGCGACCACACGGCGCTGCTGGAGTTGTTCGATTCGGCATTCGTCGTCGATGCCGAGGGGGATGTCATGGGCTTCACGCCGTCGTTGCCGGGCGCCGTGGGCTTGAATGTGGCCGACCGTGAGTATTTTCGCTTCATTAAGGAGGTGGGCCGACCCTTCGTCGGTCGTCCGATCATCAGCAAACTCCACGATAGCCGCTCGCTGGTGGTGATGGGGATCCCGCTCACGGATGCGCAGGGCCGTTTCACGGGCATGCTGGGCGGCGTGGTCAATCTGCGCGACGGGCGCTTTTTCCTCGACCTGCGCAGCCTGCGCATCGGCGAGGAGGGATATGCGGTGTTGATGACCAGTGATGGAACGGTTCTCAGTCATCCCGATAGTTCCCTGATCATGCAGCATGTCCCTTCAACACTGGAGAGCCCATTGCTCGAGCGGGCGCTGGACGGTTGGCAGGGCACGGGCACCGGGCGTTTGCTGGATGGCGAGCCAGCGTTGATGAGTTACCACCAGGTTTGGGAACCGGACTGGGTCGTGGGTGTCTTTCTGCCGCAAAGCCAAGCGCGCCAACCGATCATCGATTACATACGTCGCCAGTGGTGGGTGGCCGTGGTTGTGGTGCTGTCAATGCTGCCGTTGTTTTGGTGGTTGCTGCACCTGGGACTCTCGCCGCTGCGGCGCCTGGCGCGTCAGATCGCGCAGGTGGGGCAGGGGGATATCCCGCGTATTTCCCTGGATACTTCGTTGGAAGAGTTGCAGCGCATCGCGCAGACCTTCAATAGCGTGGAGTATGAACGCAATCGCGAGCGCGCGGAGCGACGCAGCCGCCAGGCCTATCTCGATGCGGTGTTGAGTTCGTCGCCATTGCCGATGTTCCTGGCCGATCTCGAGGGCCGAATCAGCTACGTCAACCCGGCTCTGGAAACCTTGACGGGGTTGTCGGCGGCGTCGTTCAAGCATCGCGCTTGGTTGCGTCGTCTGCATCTCGATGATCGCCCAGTGCTGTTTGCGTTGTGGCGCGATGCAATAAACGGCGGCCATGGGCTGTATCATCAGTTGCGCTTTGAGTGTGGCGATGCGGGTATGATGTGGCTGGAGCTGTATACCAGCCAGGTGATGAACGGCGGGCAACCGCAAGGTGTGGTGGGATTCGTCAAGGACATTACGCATCTTCGCGCACAGCAGAAGCGCCAGCTCTGGGAAGCCGAGCACGATCCGCTGACCAGGCTTCTCAATCGGCGCGGTTTCGAACGACGCCTCGAAGAGACCTTCCAGCGCTTTCGCGAGCACGGCGAAACGGCATCGTTGATTCTCTTCGACCTGGATAGTTTCAAGCCGATCAACGACGAAGGCGGCCATGCCCTGGGCGATGAAATGCTGCGTGCGATTGCTCGCTGTCTGGAAGGTTGTGTGCGCCGCGATGACCACCTGGCGCGCCTGGGCGGCGATGAATTCGCGATCCTGTTGCCCGGCTGCGGCAACCCACAAGCCGTACGTATCGCCGAGGAGGTCCGTCATGCAGTGAGCGAGTTGTCGGTGCTGCGCAAGGACAAGCGCTACCGTGTCACCGCGAGCCTGGGAATTTCATGCCTGGGCGTCGCCGACGTCGATGCGCAGGCGATGGTGAAACGCGCCGATGCCGCGAGTTATGACGCCAAGGCTCAGGGCAAGAACCGCATGATGAACGACGCGCGTTGTCTATGACGCCGCGCCTCATACGCAACATGAAAGAGGAACGACGATGAAGCACGATACTCTGGTGTTAGGCGCGGGCATGGTCGGCGTCGGCGTGGCGTATCATCTCGCGCGACGCGGGCACCGGGTAGGACTGGTGGATCGCCGCGCCCCGGGCCGTGAAACCTCCTACGGTAATGCCGGGATCATCCAGCGCGAGGCGGTGGCGCCGCATGCCTTTCCGCGTGACATGCGCACTCTGTGGCGTATGCTGGGCAACCAGGGCGTGGATATTCGCTACACGCCGCGTGGTGTGATGCAGGCGGGGCGTGCCTTGTGGCAGTACTGGCAAAACAGTGCGCCCGAGTCCTATGCGCGGATCGTTCCTGAATATGCCTCGCTGATCGAACTATCGATCGCGTCGCATGCTGAAATGATCGAGGCGGCGGGAGCCGAGGACTTGATCCGCCGCGATGGGTGGATGGAAGTCTTTCGTACGCCGGGGGCGCTTGAGTCGCGATTCAGCGAGGCGCAGGCGCTGGAAGAGCGTTTCGGTCTGACGTATGAGGCCCTGGACGCGCGTGAATTGCGTGAGCGTGAGCCTGATCTGGATGCCCAGGCCATCGGCGCCGTGCATTGGCGTGATCCTTGGAGCGTGGCCGATCCCGGCGCCCTGGTGGCGGCCTACGCGCGGGCCTTCGAGGCCGAGGGCGGCGAATGCCTGCAAGGCGAGATTCAGGCAATCACGCGCCATGGTGAGGGCTGGCGCGTGACCACGGACGCGGGCGCCTTCGAGGCCCGCGATATCGTGCTGGCGCTGGGGCCCTGGGCGGATGAGTGGCTGACCACGCTGGGGTATCGCCTGCCGCTGTTCGTGAAACGCGGCTATCACATGCATTATGCCACGCGTGACGAGGCGACATTGCACCATTGGGTGCTGGATGCCGAGACCGGCTATCTGCTGTCGCCGATGCGCGCGGGTATTCGCCTGACCACCGGCGCGGAGCTGGCGCCGCGCGATGCGCCGCCGGGGTTCGCCCAACTCGAAGCCGCGGAAAGGACGGCACGAGGCTTGTTCCCGCTCGGGCAGCGTCTCGAATCGCGCCCGTGGAAAGGCGCACGCCCGTGCACGCCGGACATGAAGCCCATCATCGGCCCGGCACCACGCCACAAGGGGTTATGGTTCGCCCTCGGTCATGCTCATCAAGGCTTTACGCTAGGGCCGGCGACCGGACAACTCCTTGCCTCGATGATGGAAGATGAAGTGCCGGCCATCGACATGACGCCGTTCCGTGCCGAGCGCTTCCTGTGAGATGACGTTTCCATCCCGGTGACCTGCCCACCGGGTTTCTCGATTCAACTTTTCTGATCCACTGCCGATAGTGTCTGCATAAGCGTCGTGGGTGAGTCGATACGCCCCGCGGTAGCAAGCGTCACTATAAAGAGGCAGGGATACATGAAGGTTCAATGCAGGTGGCTGGCGGGCCTAGGGTCGCTGGTGAGTGTCATGTCGCTCGCGTTGATGGCGACGCCGTCCATGGCGGAGGTCAAGGTCGGCATGGTCGCGCCCTTCAGCGGGGCGGCATCATCGCTCGGGGAGGGAATGCGGCAGGGCATCGAGGCGCGTTTCGCCGAGGTCAACGCGTCGGGCGGTGTGCATGGCGAAACGCTGACGCTGCAAACACGCGATGACGGTTATAAACCGTTGCATTCGGCCAAGGCGACGCGCGAGCTTCTGGAAGACGACGATATATTGGCGATGCTGGGCAATGTCGGCACGCCCACCGCCATCGTCAATCTACCCATCCTGCGTGATCACGAGATGCCGCTGATCGGGGCGTTCACCGGCAGCGGCGTCTTGCGTCAGTCGCCTCCGGATCGCTACGTCTTCAACTATCGCGCGAGTTACGCTCAGGAAACTGCGACGATGATCGAGGGCTTGCTGATGGCCGGCATCAAACCCGAGGAAATCGCCTTCTTTACCCAGGCTGACGGTTACGGCGATGCCGGTTATCGGGGCGCGCTGCGCTCGTTGGCCAATCATGGTTATTCCCACCCCGAACGCTTGGCACATGGACGCTATACACGTGGCACGCGCAACGTTCATCGCGGTCTCGCCAATGTCTTGCAAGCGCCCGTCACACCGCGTGCGGTGATCATCGTGGGCACTTACGGACCGGCGGCGGATTTCATCCGCGAAGCTCGCAAGGATCTGCCCGATGCGTTGTTTCTCAATGTCTCCTTCGTGGGTAGCCAGGCGTTGCTCGATGAGCTTGGCGATGCCGCCGAGGGGGTGATCGTGACCCAGGTGGTGCCGCCTTACGAAGCCGACTTGCCGGGCGTGAAGGCTTATCGCGAGGCATTGAAGGCCGAAAATGACAGTGCCGACGGTGATTTCGTCTCGTTGGAGGGATATCTGGCGGCGTCGCTGTTCATCAAGGGGCTCGAGGCCGCCGGCGCCGATGCGGACCGCGAGGCGCTCGTCGATGCGCTGGAGGGCCTGGGAGATGTCGACCTCGGCCTGGGCAAGTCGCTGACGTTGGGCCCCGAGGATCATCAGGCGAGCGATGCCGTGTGGGCCACGCGTATTCACGATGGCCAATTCGAGTTGATCGATTGGTTCACCCTGCTCGATGACGCCTCGGCCAAGGAGTAACCCATGAAAAAGAGTTTGAGCCTACGGGCGATGTTGATCGGGTTGTTCGTGGCGGCGGTGCTCGGCGCGGTGATTCCTGCAGCGGCAGGGTTCTTGTCGAACCAGCGGTTGATCGAGGCGCAGCATCTGTTCACCGACGAGATATTGCCGCAACAGGCGGCCAGTCGTGACATGAGCGATGCGTTGACGCGTTATCGTCAGCGCCAGTCAGACCTGCTTGCCGCCGACAGCGAGGCTGACTTGGATAATGTCGCCGATCAGACCGAGGCCGATGAAGCCTTCACGGCGGGGCGTGAACGGCTCGCTGCATTGATCGGCGACGATAATCAGGCGTTGTTCGAGACCCTGGATAGCGATTACGCCGACTTGCGCCAGGCCGATACCGCGCTGGAAGAGGTGCGGCGCGAGGATGTGGCACTGACCGCCTCGATGCGTGCGCGTATCGCCGAGATGCAGGAAAAGAGCGCCGAAGTATTGACCGACGCCGAATCGATGGCAGGACGCGCGACCCTCGAGGACGTGCGTCAGCAGCGTGCTCTGATCCAGCGTATCCAGACGATGCAGGACGATGGGCTATCGATGGTGCCGATGTCGATGCTCGATACGCTGACGGAGCAACGTGCCAACATCGCCGGACTCAGCGGCGACGTGCAGATGCTGGTCGCCCAATTGGCCGATCAGGGACGTCAACTGATGCAGGTCGATAGCCACGATGCGTTGGTCGATCTGCGCTATAACCAGATCGCTCAGCAGATTTCGCGGATTGATCAGGCGTTGGCGAGTATCGAGGGCGCGATAGGAGCGACTTCGGCGCAGCAGCAAAGTGCCACTCAGTTGGAAGACGTCGTGGCCGAACTGAATGAATTGATGCTCACGGGTGACAATTCCGTTTATGCATTGCGCGATCGTCAGCTTGGCTTGCGCGAGCGCTCTCGCGAGGCCTTGGCTGGCGTTTCTCAGGCAATGGACGGCATGGGCGAGAGCCTGGAGCGCGTCGAAGCCTATGCGGCCGAGCGCGCCGATGAAGCCGCCGAGCAAGCCGCCGCGACGGCGCAGGCCGGGCGCGTATTGCAGCTTGTTGTGTTGCTGATCGTGATCGTGATTCTGGCGGCGGTGGGCTGGCGCGTCATGACACGCGTGCTCAAGCCCATTGGTGAAATGCGTCGTCAGATGGAAAGCATCAGCGGGGCGGCGGGACAAACCGGTGATCTGTCGATGCGCTTGAAGGTGCGCCACGGTGATGAAATCGGGCATACCGCGCAGGCATTCAACCAGATGATGGTAACCTTCGAGCGCCTGATTGCGCGGATTCGCGATGGGGCCGAGTCGGTAGCGTCCAGCAGCCGTCAGATCGCCTCGGGCAATCAGGATCTGGCGCAACGCACCGATGAGCAGTCTTCTTCGCTGGCTGAAACGGCGGCGAGTCTCGAGGAAATTACCGCGACCGTGAAGCAGACCGCCGACTATGCTCATCAGGCGCGCGATATGAGCCATGGGGTCGGTCAACGCGCCCGTGAGGCGGGCGACGTGGGGGATCGGACGCATAGCGCGATGCAGGAGATTCGCGAGTCCAGCGCCAAGATATCCACGATCGTCGAGGCGATCGATTCCATTGCCTTCCAGACCAATCTGCTGGCCTTGAACGCTTCAGTGGAAGCGGCTCGCGCCGGCGAGCACGGCCGTGGTTTTGCCGTCGTCGCCGAAGAAGTGCGTCGTCTGGCCAGTCGTAGTGCCGACGAGGCCGAGCAGATTCGCCACCTGGTCAAGGACAGCGTGGCCAAGGTGGGTGAGGGCGCCAATCTGGTCGAAGAGACGGGTGGGCATCTGCGCGAGATCGTCGATAGCGTCGATAAGGTGTCGCAGTTCGTCTCCGAAATCGCCGAGGCGACGCAGGAGCAGTCCACGGGGATCGATCAGATCAATCAGGCGATTGCCCAGCTCGACCAGGTGACCCAGCAGAATGCCTCGCTGGTGCAGGAAGCCTCCTCGGCCAGCCTGTCATTGGATGAACGAGCCAACGACATGCATGTGCTGGTAGGACGCTTCAAGGTCAGCAACGCGGCCTACGCGGAAGACGGCGACACGGATGAAAGCGCCTCGCCCAAAGCGTTACCCGCTACCTGATCGTGGCATAAGGGGCGGTGATACCTCGTTCCGGATGCGCCAGAAGATGGCCCCGCTGCCAAGGCATATTGCCACGACAGCGGGGCCGTTTTTCTTCAGGAGAAGGGTTGGCGTCACGCCTGGGCGGCGAAAGCCGTTGCAGGCATGCCTTGTGCCTGAGTGTCGATGGCGAATAGCGCACCGGCCTCGGGTTGTGCCGCGAGCGCTGCGTCGTCGAGACCCTTGCTCGCGGTGGTGATGTACAAGGTGGAAAGGTCGGGGCCACCGAAGATGCAGCTTGTGATATTGGCGACGGGCATGGGGATTTCTTCGCGCAACTGGCCTTGGCTATCGAATATGCTGATACGCCAGCCGCCGAATTGGCAGACCCAGAGGTTGCCCTCGCGGTCGGTGGTCATGCCATCGGGGCAGCCCTGGTCCTGGGGAATGCGGATGAAGGGCTCGCGGTCCGAGAGATTGCCATGTCCATCAACGGCGAACCGATAGATGAGGCGTTCCAGCGTGTCGGTGTGGTAGAGCCAATCACCCTGAGGCGAGAATACCGGGCCGTTGGTGACGATATATCCGCTATCCTGGCGTTGGCAGTCGCCGTCGGGACGCACGCGATAGAGCGAGCCACTGGTGTGGCCCTCGTCGTCGTCCATGGTGCCGCACCATAGAGTGCCGCTGGCATCGACGACGGCATCGTTGAAGCGGTTGCCGGGGCGTTCGGGCTCGGGGGTGAGCCACTTTTCGAGCGTACCTTCGGGCAGTTGCAGACGGGCGATGGCGTGTCGTAGCGTGACGATGAACCCACCTTTTGCGTGACGATGCACGCTGGTGATTTCCTCATCGAACGACCACTGGCGCACGTGACCGTCGACTAGACACTGTAGTTGGTGGCCTTTGATATCCACCCAGTACAGCGCTTGTTCCGTCGCGTCCCATAACGGCCCTTCACCGAGAATATTCTGAGCCGGGTGCACGACATATGGTGTTGCGCGTGGGGCGATGAGTTTAGGCATGGTGCCCTCTCTAGATAATATGGCGCTAAAAACACAAAACCGGTGTCGGAGTTTCCTCCGACACCGGAATGATGGCAATTATGCGATGGCAATCATGCGTAAGCCATGTCTTCTAGCTCACGACCCTTCGTTTCGCGGACGAACTTGATGACGAAGAAGATCGAGATGACCGCGCAGATGGCGTAGAAGCTATAAGCGCCGGTCAGGCCGATGGAGGCGAGCATGATCGGGAAGGTCATGGTGATGGCGAAGTTGCTTACCCATTGGAACAGACCCGCGATGGCAAGTCCGGAACCACGTACCTGGTTGGGGAACATCTCGCCGAGCATGACCCACATGACCGGGCCCCAGGAGCTGTTGAAGAAGAACACATAGGCGTTGGCAGCGATCAGCGCGAGCACGCCGTTGCTATCCGATAGCTTCAGGCTGCCGTCGACCATCTCGGCGGTCGAAAACGCGTAGACGAGAATGGCGAGTGTGATGGCCATGCCGATGGAGCCACCCCATAGCAGCGGCTTACGTCCAATGCGATCGATCAAGGCGATGGCGCCGAGGCAGGCCGCAATACTCACCGCGCCACTGATGACGTTGATCAGCAAGGCATCGCCTTCGGAGAAGCCCACCGCTTGCCAAAGGACGGCACCATAGTAGAAGACGACGTTGATACCGACCAACTGCTGGAACACGGCCAGGCCGATCCCGACCCACACTAGGTTGATCACCTTGCCGGTCTTGGGATTGATCAAGTCGCTGAAACGCGGCTTGCGCTGCTGTGATAGCGATTCACGGATTTGAGCCAGGCGCTCCTTGGCGTCGCTTTCGTTGTAGATCATGTGCAGTACGTGCTCGGCACGCTCATCGCGACGCGCGCTGACCAGGTAGCGCGGGCTTTCCGGAATGAACAACAGCGCGACCAGGAAGATCGTCGCGGGGATCAGTTCCATCCAGAACATCCAGCGCCAGGCGGTAAAGCCAAACCACAACTCAGAAGTGGAAGAGCCTGCGGTATTGGCGAGCAGGTAGTTGTTGAGAAAAGAGAAGAAAAGCCCCGAGATGATGGCCACTTGCTGGATGGTAGCGAGACGCCCACGCAGGCGTGCGGGGGCGATTTCGCTGATATAAGCCGGTGCCATGACACTCGCGGCACCCACCGCCAGACCGCCGAGAATCCGATAGAAGACGAATTCCATCGACCCACCGGCAACACCTGAGCCCCAAGCACTGACGAGGAAGAAGACGGCGGCGACGATCAGCAGGGTGCGACGACCGTACTTATCGGCCAGGCCACCGGCAAAGAACGCCCCCACCGCACAACCCAGCAGCATGGAGGCGACATTGAAGCCGGTGCCGACGCTGTCGGAGTTGAATGAGGACTGCAGGCCATCGACGGTGCCATTGATGACCCCGCTGTCGAAGCCGAACAGGAAGCCGCCGATGGCGGCGACACAGCATGTTAAAAAGATAATCAGGGAACGTTGCGAATCGCTATACGTTGGCATGGTGTGCTCCGTTGTTGTTGGTACGGGGTTGCTTGGGCTTACAGCCAGCCGGCATCGACCCAGTAGTTGTGGGCGGTACAGGCAGCGGCATCATCCGAGGCCAGGAAAAGCGCCATCGCGGCCACGTGATGGGGGTGAATGCGTACCTTGAGCTTCTGCTCTTCGACGATCTGCGCCTCATCCTCGGGGCTATACCAACGCGATTGACGTGGCGTCTTGACGTTGCCGGGAATGATGCAGTTGACGCGGATGCCGTCGCTGCCCAGATCGCTCGCCAGTGCCCGGGTCAGACCTTCGATACCGGCCTTGGCGGTTTCGTAGAGCAGCATGTCGGACTGCCCCAGGTGCCAACTGATCGACCCCAGGTTGATGATCGCCCCTTGGCCTTGACGACGCATGGTGGACGCGACTTCACGAGCGGCGAGCACCATGTGGCGCAGATTGACGTTCATGCGGTCTTCCCAGTACTCGGGCGTGACATCTTCGAGCTTGTGGCGGTCGTCGTTGGCGGCGTTATTGATCAACACGTCGACGTGACCGATGTCGCTGAGCGTGTCGCGGAGCTGGTCGGGCTGAGTCAGGTCGCAGTGGTGGAAATGCGGCGCACCATTGCATTTCTCGACCAGTTCTTTCGCGAGCGCCTCGGCGACATCCAGGAAATGGACGTTTGCGCCCTGGTTGACGAAAGCCTCGACCAAGCCGGCGCCGATGCCGGAACCGCCACCGGTGATGACGACCGTCTTGTCCTTGAGGCTGGGGTAAATTGCGGAACTCATGCAGAACCTCTATCGCATTGGGATCGGGCTATCGCGGAGCGATCTTGCGTCACTTAGTTAATAGGTTTAACTAAGTGGATGATCGTTCAGAGAGCCGCTGATTTCCATGCGACCATGGTCATAGACTGGACTGAGAGAAGGTCATGGCTATCACGCGAAGGGGGCTTCCACGACAGTGCTGATGCCGTCTCGGTCGCGATCGAGGCGGGTACTTTTATGAGTACACTGGCGATGCATTGCCAATTTCATCGAGTCTCGTCGGCGGGGGGCGATAATTTGATATATTGCACAATTCGATCCGCATTTCAGCGAGGCACCTTGTATTGCCATGGTTAGTACCTTTGCCCCTCAAGCCGCCGGTGATCTCAATTTTCTCAAGAAGCTCAATCGTAGTTCGATTCTCGCGACCGTGCGCCGCTATCCCGGTGCGACACGTGCCGATATCGCGGCGCGTACGCAGTTGACCAAGGCCACCGTAGGAGGCGTGGTGCAAGCGCTTCTGGAGCGCGGCTGGCTGCGTGAGGGCGAGCTGCAGCCACGCGGCGGAGGGCGTCCGGGCCGGGCCCTGTATCTGGACGATGCCCATCATGTGCTCCTGGGGGCGGATATCGGCGTGAGGGGGCTGCGTATCGTGGCGTGCACGCTGGGCGGCGAGGTACTTCTGCAGCGTTCTGTCATCCAAGCGCCTACCACACCCGACGAGACGGCGGCACATTTGGCCGAACTGATACGTGCCATGCGGCACGATCCGCTGATTGCCGACCGTCATTGCCTGGGATTGGGCGTGACGGTACCGGGACCGGTCGCCCCGGAGCAGCCCATCCTGCGGCTTGCGCCCAATCTAGGATGGATCGATGTCGCTTTCCTTGAGGTGCTTCGCCCGCATCTGCCGGAGTTCGACGGTGCCTGGCTACTGGATAACGAAGCCAACGCCGCGGCCTTCGGCGAGTTCTACTTCCACGATGGCATCCCCCCCGAGTCCATCGTCTACATCAGCGCCGCCAGCGGTATCGGTAGCGGGATGGTCACGGGGGACAATTTCCCGCTGGTGCCGCGCGGCGGGCAGGGGCTGGTGGGCGAGATCGGCCATAGCATTGTGCAGCCGGGCGGCTTGTATTGCCATTGCGGCAACCGGGGATGCGCCGAGACGCTGGTCAGCGGCTGGGCGATTCGCGCCGCGTTGGGCATCGCCGATGACGAGAACCTCGAGGCAGCGATCATGGCGCGCGGCGACGATGCCGATGTCGGCATCACCTTGCGGCGCGCCGGCGAGGCTCTGGGGGTTCTCATGCTCAACCTTCATCACACGCTCAACCCCACCACGCTGGTGCTCGGTGGGTCGTTGATGCAGCTTGGCGAGCGGCTGATCGAGCCGGCACTGGCTTACTTCGAAGCGCACCAGAACGACCTGCTGCGGGGCACGCAGCGCGTCCCCGTCAAGGTCATCCACGACAGTACCTACACCGCCGCGCGGGGTGCCGCCGCCCAGGTCATGGCCAAGGCGGCGCTTGAAGCGTGAGGCGCGCCGTACCGGTGTTCAGATTGGTGTCAAGAAAAGAGCCTGTGTTCAGAAAATCAAGTTGGGCAGCGTCATGGAGACGGCAGGCACGAAGGTCACCATCAACAATATGCCGACTAGTAGCAGCCAATAAGGCATGATGGCGCGGATGAAGTCGGGCACCTTCACGCCGGTAATGCTGCAGGTGGTGAACATCACCGTCCCCAGGGGCGGGGTGATCGTACCGATGGACGCATTGAGGATGAAGATGATCCCGAAATGCACCGGGTCGATGCCGAACTGGGCCGCCACGGGCGCCAGCAGGGGCGAAAGCACGATGAGAATGGCGTTGCCTTCCAGGAACATGCCCAGTGTCAGCAGGATGACATTGGAGAGCAACAGGAATGCCACCGCGGTGCCCACCTGGGACGAGAGCAGCATGGCGATGTCCTGAGGGATGTGCTCCCAGGTCAGAAAGCGCGCGAATCCCGAGGCCACGGCGATGATGAACAGCACGTTGACCGAGGCGAACAGCGATTCCCGCGTCGCCACGGCGACGTTACCCACGCTCATTTCCTTGTAGACGAACATCCCCACGATCAAGGCGTACAGCACGGCCATGGCGCCGGCCTCGGTCGGCGTGAAAACGCCGACGCGAATGCCGCCGATGACCACGACAGGCAGCAGCAGGGCGATGATGCCGGCGCGCGTCACGCTGACCCATTCATGCCGCGAGACCCGCTCCTTGCGCGGCGGTTGATAGCCCAGCCGGCGGCACTGACGCGCTACCAGCAGCATCATGCACACCGCCATCAGGATCCCGGGCACCACGCCGGCCAGGAACAGGCGACCGATGGACACGTTATTGACGTAGCCATAGACGATCAGCGCGATCCCTGGCGGAATGGTCGAGGTCACCAGCGAGGAGGCGGCGGTGACGGCGGTGGAGAACGGTTTGGGGTAGCCGTTTGCCGTCATGCTGGGCACGAGCAGCTTGGCGTTCATGGCAGCGTCGGCGATGTTGGAGCCGGAGAGACCGCCCATGAAGGTGCTCAGCAGCACGTTGGCCTGAGCCAGTCCACCATGCAGGCGTCGGGTCATGAGTTCGGCCAGTTTCAGCAGGCGGTCGGTAATGCCGGAGTGGTTCATGAACACCCCCGCCATGATGAAAAACGGAATCGCCAGCAGCGAGATGGACTCCAGCCCCCCGGCCAGGCGCTGGATGAGCAGCATGGTGGGCTGGTCGGCGCCGAACAGGAAATACAAGAAGGTCGACAGGAACAGTGCGAAGGCGATGGGCGTGCCCAGCACGAAAAGAAGCAACAGCGCTGCGAGTGCTATGCCTACGGCCATGGGTAATATCCTTTAGGTATCGCGAGCCAGTCGGACGAGGCAGTGGTAGGCCATGACGACGGCACTGACCGGGATGGCGACGTGAATCCACATGTACGGGATCTGCAGCATGGGCGTGCTGCGAAAATTGGAGTAGGGCAGCAGTTGCAGTCCCCAGTAGCCGAGCACGATGGCGGCGATCAGCACCATGCCGACATTGAAGATACGCTCGTTCCAGCGGGCGAGCGACGCCGGGAGGTTCTCCGACAGCATGCCGATGAGCACGTGTTCGTTGCGCCGCACCAGGGCGCTGGCGCCGAGGAAGGTGGCCCATACCATCAGTAGCTGCAGGACCTCCTCGGTCCAGGCCAGCGGGGTGTTGAAGATATAACGCATGAAGATGTTGCTGATGGCGACGAGAAAGATCGCGAAGAGTGCTGTGCTGGCCAACACTTCATCGAGTCGCATGATGCGGTCGATCCAATGGAATACGCGTTTCATTTGAGACTCCTCGGTCACGGCAACTCACGGTGTTGCCGTCCGTGATACGCGTGCCGGCGCCACGAGTCTGTGTGGCGCCGGCGGCCGTTCAACGCTTATCCGTTGATGATCTGACGAACCTGCTCGTACAGGCCATCGCTCCACTGCGGGAAGGCAGCGGGAATCTGCTCTGCGGCACGTTCGCGGAATGGTTGCGTATCCACCTCGTGGACCTCGACGCCGGCATCCTTCAGTTTCTGCAGGGCGACGTCGCTTTCCTTTTCGACCAGTTCACGCAGGTGCGCGGCCATGTCTTGCCCGGTCTCGGTCAGGATTTGCCGGTTTTCCTCGCTGAGCTGGTCCCAGAACGTCTTGCCGGTGACGAACGGCGCCACGGTGTGCATGTGGCCGGTCAGGTTGAGGTGCTTGACGACTTCGTGGAACTTTCCGCCGAACAGCACCGGAGTGGGATTCTCGACCCCGTCGACCATGCCCTGGGCCAGCGCCGGATAGACGTCGCCTAGTGACATGGGGGTCGGCGTGGCGCCCATGGACCGCATGGCCTCGACGTACATCGGCGAGTTCTGCACGCGTACCTTCACGCCGTCGAGTTCCTCGGGCGTGGTGGCGGGTTCGCGCGAGAGCAGGTGGCGCGTGCCGTACACGGTGTTGGGGATGACGATGTGGTAACCGGCTTCCTCGACCTTCTGGCTCTGTTCGGCAAACCACTCGGAGTCGAAGACCTTGAGCTTGTCGTCGAAGCTGTCGGCCAGGTAGGGCGCGTCGAGCACCGACAGGTCGGGTACCGAGCTCATGAAGTTGCTGTAGGCGGTGATCGTGATGATCGGCGAGCCGAAGCGCGCCTGTTCCATGACGTCCGTCTCGGAGCCGAGCTGGCTGGCGGGGAACGCGCTGAGCGTGAGTTCACCGTCGCTGGCTTCCTCGACGTTTTCCGCCCATTCCTTGACGGCGACATCCACCGGCTCGCCTGGCTGGTTGCCGTAGGCGACGCGGATCTCCGTGGCGGCCTGAGCGAGATTCAAGCTACCGAGGCCGGCAATGGAGAGGCTGGTGGCGATGAGCGTGAGTTTCTTGAAACGCATTGTCGTGCTCCTTGTTTGTTGTCGGTCGTGCGGTCGGTTTACCGGGAATGCGTCGTGGATTGTGCGCTCGATATGGCGTCATCGAGCCGCGGCGTGGCGATGCCTCGTCGGCGTGCCGACTCGACCACGGGTTGCAGGCGTCGCTGGCACTTCGTGACGTGGTGCTGGGCGATGTCCTGCAGGGCGTGATCGAGATAAGGATTGGCGAAACGCTCCAGCGTCGCGTCGCGATAGGCCTCGAGCTCGGCACGCTCGAGGTGTTCCGCCAGCGTGGGCAGCACTTCGTCGTCGAGTACCTGGCGTAGCTCCGCTGCCCATTCCGGTGCTTCCATGGCTTCTCGCACGAAGCGGATGCCTGAGTGCGGCTCGCGTTGCCAACGGTGGACGAGATAGGTGTGCGCCAGGTTGAGAATATGCAGCTTGCGCATCTCGTAGGGAGCCAGGGACGTCACGCACTGCACATCGGGGTGTCGGCAGGGCAGTTCGAGCCCGGGTTGATCTTCGATGGCCCAGAGCGCGTAAGGCTCGGCAACGGCACCGACCGGCTCCAGTGCCGCTGAGACGATACGATCGACAAGGGTATTGGCCCATAGGCAGCGTGTGGTGAGCCAAGCGTTGAAGTCGGCATCCGTGTAGTCGCGATTCGCCAGTTCCAGCACCAGGGTCTTGAGTTGTTCGCCATTACGGCTGACTAGCTCGCAGGGCAGCACGGTGAGGCCATCGCGCCCCGCGTCGTAGCGCGCGTGCAGTAGCTTGGTGAGCTTGGCCGGGAAGCTTTGCGGCACGTCTGCCAGTGCACTGTCATCGTCGATTCGATAACCGCTGTCGCCGGTATTGGAGACCACGAAGCGGGCATGCTCGACGACGTGCCGCTGCAGTTCGGCCCACTGCTGGTCGGCGATCAGACAGCCGGCGACGCTGGTGATAGTTTCGCGGGCATCGATGTCGCGCCCGTCCCGGCGGCCGCGAATCGCCAGTGGGTAATGCCGGTGCGTGTCCAGGTCGCGGGCTTTTTGCTTGCCGGCCTCGCGCGGGGAGGTCTGTACCACGAGGATTTTGTCGCGCGTGTGCCCGGCTTCTCGCGAGGCATGCACGAACGCTGCGACATGCCCCAGCAAGAAACGACTGGTGCCGAATTGCACGATACCGGCGTCGGCGAGCGATGGCGCTGTCACAGAGAGACTCCACGTTTCCAGGGGATGAAATCGAGCTGCGAGAGGCGCATGGCCTTGGTGCGATAGCGCCCCGAGGCGGTATCGATGCACAGGTGCAGGAGTTCATCGGCGAGCTCGGCGATTTCCGCCTCGCCCCGGATGATGGGCCCGGCGTCGAAGTCGATGACATCGTGCATGCGCCGCGCGAGATCGCTGTTGCTGGCGAGCTTCAAGACTGGCGTGACGGGGTTGCCGGTGGGCGTGCCGAGCCCCGTGGTGAACATCACCAGATTGGCGCCGGAGCCGACGAGGGCGGTCGTGGACTCGACGTCGTTACCCGGCGAGCAGAGCAGGTTGAGGCCCTTGCGTACCTGGGGCTCGGTATAATCGAGCACGTCGACGATAGGGCTGTCGCCGCCTTTCTTGGCTGCGCCGGCAGACTTCATGGCGTCGGTGATCAGGCCGTCGCGAATGTTGCCGGGCGAGGGATTCATCGAGAAGTGTGCACCCACCGAGGCGGCGTGCCGCTGGTAGGCTTCCATGAGCTGCTGGAAGCGCGAGACTGTGTCTTCATCACGGCAGCGCGCCAGCAATTCATGCTCAACGCCGCATAGTTCGGGAAACTCGCTCAGGATGCCGCTGCCTCCCAAGGCCGCCAGTCGGTCGATGACGGCGCCGACCAGCGGGTTGGCCGAAAGCCCGGAGAAGCCGTCGGAGCCGCCGCATTCGACGCCGATGGTGAGCTCTGAAAGAGGAGCGGGACGCCGTTCGACGGTGTTGGCGGCCTTGAGACCGTCGAAGATGCTGCCCAGTGACTGGCGGATCAGCTCGGGCTCCGTGTCGGTAGCCTGCTGCTCGAAATAGTGGACCGGGCGCAGCCCCTCGGGATCGCGCTTGGCCACTGCCGATTTGAGCATCTCGATCTGGGCCTTCTGGCATCCGAGACTGAGGACCGTGGCGCCGGCCACGTTGGGATGGCAAATGTAGCCGGCGAGCAATTGGCAAAGCGACTGGGCGTCATCGTCGGTGCCGCCGCAGCCCAGCGTGTGAGTCAGAAAGCGCACGCCGTCGACGTTGGGAAACAGCGATGCGTCGGGTTTTGGGGCCGGGGCTGCCTGCGTGTCGCCGTGGAGCATGCGGCGGGCCATGTGCTTGTAATCCCGGTAGGGGTCGTCGCCGATGGCATCCTCGACGCACTGGCGTAGCACCTCGATGTTGCGGTTCTCGCAGAAGACCAGGGGGATGACCAGCCAGTGGTTGGCGGTGCCCACGCGGCCGTCGGGACGGTGATAACCAGCGAAGGTCTGCTCGGTGAAGGCACTGACATCGGGGGCATCCCAATGTGCTCGGTGGCCTTGAGGCCTGGCATTGGTGGTGGAATGCTCGACGTTGGACGTGGTGATGGCGGCGCCTGCGGCGATGGGCTCAACGACACGCCCCACGGTCACGCCATACATCACGATGAGTTCATCGGGTTGCATGGCGTGCAATGTGAACTTGTGCTTGTGCTGTACGGCTTCGGACAGCCGCAGTCGAGGGCCGTTGTCGTCGATCTCCATGCCTTCGGGCAGGTCGCGCAGTGCCACACGCACGTTGTCGTCGGCATGGACACGTAGACTGGGCTGCTGAAGCTGGTCGGAGGCAATGGTCTGGGTCATGCCGTGTGTCCTCCCTGAGCGGTGGCATCATCGAACGTCACCATTGCCTTGATGACGCCGGTCGCTGGTTCACACCACTGCGGCATCAACGAGGGCAGGTCGGTATAATGGCCGCGATGGGTGATCATCGCCGTCGACTGCATGCGGCCTTCTTCCATCAAGCGGGCCACTGTCTCGAAGTCTTCACGCGTGGCATTGCGACTGCCCAGCAGGCTGAGCTCACGCTTGTGGAAGTCGGGGTCGTTGAAAGTGATGTCGGCCTTGACCACGCTCACCAGCACGTAGCGCCCGCCATGGCCGGCGAAATCGAAGCCGCGATTCATGGCCTTGGGGTTGCCCGTGGCATCGAACACGACATCGGCCAGGGCACCGTCATTGTGGCGTTCGATGGCAGCTTCCACGTCGTCATCCAGCGCATGTAGCACGCCATCCACGCCTAAAGTGTCGCGACAGAAGGCCAAGCGGTCGCGGTTGGTATCCACCACCAGCACCCGCGCGCCACGGCTCTGGGCGATCTGCACGATGCCGATGCCGATCGGCCCCGCGCCCGCCACGACGGCCAGCTCGTCGGACTCGGTACCGCTACGACGCACGGCATGCGCACCGATGGACAGGCACTCGACCAACGCCAGTTGCTCGGCGTCGAGGGTGCTCGAGGTGACCAGGTGATCCACGGGCACGCTGAGGTACTCCGCCATGCCGCCATCGCGATGCACGCCGATGACCTGCATGTGCTGGCAGCAGTTGGTCTTGCCCTGATGGCAGGCACGGCATTCACCGCAATGTAGATAAGGAATGACATAAGCGCTGTGGCCGATGAGCGCTTCATCGACGCCTTCCCCGACACCGACGATGTCACCGGACAGCTCGTGGCCCAGTACGCGGGGATAGGTGAAATAGGGCTGATTGCCGCCGTAGGCATGAATGTCGGTACCGCAAATACCCACGCGCCGAATCTTGAGCATGGCCTCACCCGGCGCGCATTGCGGATCGGGCACATCGCGCAATTCCATATCTTGAGGCTGTGCGCAGACGATTGTGTGCATAGGACTTCCTTCGTACATCGCCAGGCAAGATGGTCAGGCCAGTCGCCCAGCGGTATTTTGATCTAGAGGTCAGGCCAATTGGCTAACAAGATGCCCAAGCGAGGGACCTGACTTCAAGCGTTTTAGTGGTCACGAGGCCTAGACATAGGTCGTGGTCGTCTTTGGTCTAACGTCACGCCATGAAGGTTGAGGCCGCCGCATGGCGGCCTCTGGCACAATCAAGCTTGCTTGGTACGTTGAGACTGTTCGCCGAGTCCTTCGATGCCCAGACGCATGGTCTGTCCGGACTTGAGGAAGACCTGAGGTTTCTGGCCAGCGCCCACGCCGGGAGGCGTGCCGGTGGAAATGACATCGCCGGGCTGCAAGCTCATGAAGCGGCTCAGGTACGCCACCAGATAGGAGATCTGGTAGACCATGGTGCGGCTGTTGCCGTCCTGGTAGCGCTTGCCGTCGACGTCCAACCACATGTCGAGCGATTGGGGATCGGCGATCTCGTCGCGGGTGACCAGCCACGGGCCGAGTGGGCCGAAGGTGTCGCAGCCCTTGCCCTTGTCCCAGCTACCGCTGCGCTCGAGCTGGAATTCCCGCTCGGAGATGTCGTTGACCACGCAGTAGCCGGCGACGTGATGCATGGCGTCGGCCTCGTCGATGTAGCGTCCGCCCTTGCCGATGACGACGCCCAGCTCGACCTCCCAGTCGGTCTTGCGCGAGTCGCGGGGGATCTCCACGTCATCGTTGGGTCCGCAGATGGCACTGGTCCATTTGTTGAAAACGACCGGCTCCGGCGGCACCTCGGCGCCGGTTTCGGCGGCGTGGTCCGAGTAGTTGAGGCCGATGCAGATGAACTTGCCGACCTGACTCACGCAGGGGCCCAGACGCGTCCCCTCCGGAACCTCCGGCAGGCTTTGGGGATCGGCTTGTGCGATGCTGGCCAGGGCAGTGTCGTCGAGCGACTCGCCGGCGACGTCCTTGATCAGCGACGAGAGGTCGCGGATCTTGCCGTCGGCGTCCAGCAGGCCGGGCTTTTCCTGGCCCTGAGGGCCGAAGCGTAGCAGTTTCATGCGATTTCCTTTCATGGGTTCGTGGGTGAGTCGGATATGGTGACGAGCTACGAGCTACGAGCTACGAGCTACGAGCTACGAGCATCGCGCCGGTTTCGGGGCGCGGTAAACGATAGCTACGAGCACCGCGCCGGTTTCGGGGCGCGGTAGTCAGTTGGCCCAGCCGCCGTCGATCAACTGCGCGGTGCCGGTGATGAACGCTGCTTCGTCCGAGGCGAGAAAAGTCGCCAGTGCGGCGATTTCTTCCGGTCTTCCGAGCCGGCCCATGGGCTGGCGATCGATGAACTCCTGCAAAACCGCCGCCTTATCACGCCCTTGTTGCTGGGCCTGGGCCTCGATGCGCTGATGCAGCGAGGGCGACTCGACGGTGCCGGGACAGATGGCGTTGCAGCGGATGCCTTGTGTCATGTAATCGGCGGCTACCGACTTGGTCAAGCCGATGACGGCAGCCTTGGTGGTGCCGTAGGCAAAGCGGTTGGGGATGCCTTTGATGCTCGATGCCAGCGAGGCCATGTTGACGATACTGCCACCGCCTCGATTGAGCATTCCAGGGAGGAAGGCCTGAATCATATGGAACATGGCGGTCACGTTGAGGCCGAAGCTTCGCTCCCAGGTCGTGTCATCGCATTCCAGGATCGAGCCGCCCGGTACCATGCCGGCGCAGTTGAATAGAATATCGAGCTCGCCCAGTTCATGTGCCAGCGTGTCGATTTCAGCGCGTTGCGTGACATCCAGCCGATACACTTTGGCCTCCGTGAGGTCGGCGAGCAGGCGGGTATCGATATCGGTAGCGATGACGTTGGCGCCTTCCGCGAGGAAGCGCTCTACCGTGGCGCGACCGATGCCTTGGCCTGCGGCGGTAACCAGTGCCGTCTTGTCTTGAAGTCTCATGGTGTGGCGAATCCCTGCTGAACGTGGGAACATGACGCGGCCAGCCATTCGAAGATCCAGAGGCCTGACCAATGATTGGGCCATCATCTACTGGGCTAGGTCTCGGCGGCAAGTCAATTGCCATCAACTTTAGTCGCAACGCGGTGTGGAGAGACGATGCGATGCCGATTCAAACCATTCGCTCACAACGCCTGTACCGGCAGATCGCCGACCAGTTGCAGCAACTGATTCGCGATGGCGAGTTTCCCCCGGGGTCACTACTACCGCCCGAGCGGGATCTGGCACAGCAATTGGGTGTCAGCCGAGCGTCGGTGCGTGAGGCGCTGATCGCCCTGGAAGTCGTGGGCATCGTCGAGGTTCGTGTGGGGCATGGCGTATTGGTAAAGGAAGTCGATGCCATGCCGCCGGGCTCGGTGATGCAGGCCGCGGCGCGCAAGGAGCCGTGGGCGCTCGACCCTGAGTTCGCCAGTGAGATCGAGCTCAATCTCGACGAGGAGATACCGCCGTTTTCGCTGTTGCAGGCGCGGCGTTATCTGGAGCCGGAGAACGCGGCCCTGGCGGCGATGAATGCCACGGACGAGGATCTCAGCACCATACGCGCGGCGCTGGAGCGCAACATCTACGACAACAATAACGGCGGGGGCAACCTGGCGGGGGACCGGTTGTTGCACATCCGCATCGCCGAAGCCTCGGGCAACGCGGCCTATGCGCTGTGGATCAAGCACCTGCTGGGCCACCAGTACGGGGTCATGTTCCGGCGTTTGCAGGAATTGTTCATGGAGACCGGCATGCCGCAGCGCTCGCAGGAAGATCACGAGCGCCTGGTAGCGGCGATCGAGGCGCGCGACCCCGCAACGGCGAGGCAGGCCATGGAAGTCCACCTCGATCATGTGTTGCGGGTGTTTTTCGCAGAGTAGCTAACACGCCTCTCTAGGCCTCGTCTGGGCAGTGCCTAAGACTAACGCGGCAGGATGCGGCCGGCAGCCATCAGGCCCTCTGGGTCGAAGAGGTGTTTGAGACCTTTCAAGAGCGTGTATTCGGTCTCGCCCAAATCCTCGAGGAAAGGCACCTGCTTGACGCGCCCGATGCCGTGTTCGGCGCTAATGCTCCCATGGTGGGCGTCGACGAGATCGAACAAGATCTCTTCCAGCTCATGTAACAGGATCTTCTTGGCCTTGAGATCGAGATTCGCGGGTGGCAGCAGGTTGAAGTGCAGGTTGCCATCGCCGATGTGGCCGTAGGCGATGACTTGTGTCTCCGGCGAATGCTGGACCATGGCGTGATGGGCCGCGTCGCAGAACGCCGTCAACGACGAAATGGGCAACGAGATATCGGTGCGCAGGTGTTCGCCGCGCATCTGCTGGCCTTCCAGCATGCTTTCACGAATCTGCCAAAGCTGCGCTGCCTGCGTTTCGCTGCTGGCGAGTACGCCATCCAGCACATTCCCTTGCTCCGAGCCCGTCTCGAAGAGATGCTCGATCATCGTATCGAGATCCGCCGGGCCGCTGGCCGAGACTTCCATCAAGACATAGACCGGATGCGCCTCGTCCAGTGGGTCGGGCAGGTCGGGAGCCGCGTCGAAGGCCAGTTCCATGCACACGCGGGGAATCAACTCGAACGCCGACAGCAGGTCGCAACAGCTACGACGTGCCTGGGCGTAAAGCGCCAATACCGACGCAATATCGGGCACGGCGATCAGCGCGGTGCGGCTGGTCTGCGGTCGGGGTGCGAGTTTGAGTACGGCGCCAGTGACGATGCCCAGCGTGCCTTCGGCACCGATGAACAACTGCTTCAGATCGTAACCGCGGTTGTCCTTGTGCAGGGCATGCATGCCGTTCCAGAGGCGGCCATCAGGTAGCACGACTTCCAGCCCCAACACCAGCTGGCGCATCATGCCGTAGCGCAATACGTTGAGCCCACCGGCGTTGGTGGAGACGTTACCGCCTATCTGGCAGCTCCCTTGTGCGCCCAGGGCGAGCGGGAAGTAGCAATCCGCCTCTTCGGCGGCATCCTTGACGTTTTGCAGGATGCAGCCGCTGTCCACGCTCATGCTGAAATTGATGGGATCGAGATGACGAATCCGGTTCAGCCGCTCGAGACTAATCATCAGTTCGCCGCGCTCAGGATCGGGCTGCGCGCCGCCGACGAGGCCTGAATGGCCCCCCTGCGCCACCATGGGAATCTGGTGGCGATGACAGAACGCGACGATGTCGGCGACCTGTTCGGGGGTACCGGGGCGGGCGATCATCCAGGGATCGCCGCCTTTGTCGCCGGCCCAGTCGGTGGTATAGCGAGCAAATTCCGCGGGGTCGTCGATGACCCCGCTGCTACCCAGCAAGTCGCTGAGAAAGCGATGCAGTTCTGCCGTGGCGATGGGCATGGTAATTCCTTGCTCTACTGTCATGTCACTTGTACCAGAGCACTATTGTTACAAGAACGCTACTTACTACCAGAACGCTATTTATACCAAAGCACCAGGCCAGGGAAGGCCAGGAACGCAAGGAGCAAGGCGATCAGCGTGAAGTAGTAGGGCAGCAGACTCTTGACCAGGTCTTCGAGCTTGACCTTGCCGACCCCGCAGCCGACATAGAGCACGGTACCCACGGGGGGCGTGATCAGGCCGATACCGAGTACGAACGACATCAGGACGCCGAAGTAGACGGGATCGATACCGAGCTTGACGACCACGGGGGTCATCAGCGGTGCCAGAATGACCATCGCCGGTGTGAGGTCCATGAAGAAGCCCACGACCAGCAGGAACAGCGTCAGAACGCCCAGAATGAAGTACTTGTTCTGGGAGAGCTCCGAGAGCATGACGACGATCTGCTGTGGAATCAGGTTGGCAGTCAATAGCCAGGCCAGGACGCTGGCAAACGCCAGCAACAGCAGGACTACTCCGGTCAGGCGGCCGGTGGAAACGCACAAGGAAAAGAAGCCCTTCAAGGTGAGGCTGCGATACACGAACATCGACACCGCCAGCGCATACAGCAGGGCGATCGCCGCGCTTTCGGTAGGTGTGAAAACGCCGCTCAAGATCCCGCCGACGATGATGATCGGCAGCAGCAATGCGAGTACCGAGTCCTTGAGGGCGGCGATCAACTCCTGGAAGTCGAATGGCTGGGCCGAGCCGGTTTTCTTGGACTGGAAGTACGTTGCCAGGGCGAGGCCTACGGTGATTAGGATCCCCGGTACGATACCGGCCATGAAGAGTTGCGAAATCGAAGTGCCGGTCACGACCCCGAAGAGAATCATCGGAATCGACGGCGGAATGATGATGCCGACCACCGAGGCAGCCACGACGATGGCGGTGGCGCGCGGCCCCGAATAGCCATGCTGCTTCATCGGGTTGATCATCATGCTGCCCACCGCGGAGGAGTCCGCCACGGCGGAGCCGCTGATGCCACCGAAGAACATCGATGTCAGGACGGTTACCTGGCCCAGTCCACCGGCGACGAAGCCGACCATGGCGCTGGCCAGGCGTACCAGACGCTTGGCGATGCCGCCGGAGCTCATGACCTCGCCGACGAGAATGAACAACGGGATGGCGAGCAAGGGAAACGAGTTGAGACCATTGACTGCTTCCGATACCAGCGAGGAGAGGCCGTAGTTGGCGAAGTGAAAGATGAACAGGCAGATCGCGGCCAGACCAAACGAGATCGGCATGCCGATCACGATGCAGACGCATAGCCCCAAGAGAATGCTCCACAGGATCATGCTGCACCTCGCTTGAAGACTTTGTAGAGAAAAATGGTGTTACCGATGATGGTGAGTATTGCCATGACCACCATCGCGCTATAGAGAACGGTCTTGGAAATGCCCAGGAAGGGGGTCGTGCCCACATAGCCTGAAATGATGTTGTTGAAACCGAGGAAGATGCTGATGCAAACGGCATAGATGATCGCTGCTGCAAGCAAGGCGAAGAACTTCTGCAGCATAGGAGGCGCCTTGTCCTTGAATAAGGTCACGGCGACGTGTTCGTTGGCTAGACTGGCGATGCCCGCGCCGAGTAGCACCATCCAGATGAAGAACAAGCGTGAAATTTCCGATGCCCAGGCAAAGGAGTAGCTGAATATGAAGCGCCCAAAGACGTTCATCGAGACGGTAACGACCACGCCAATGACGAGGAGCCCGATGATGACGTCCAATCCGCTTATCAGCTTGTTCAAGTAGGCGTTACCCGAACGTGACTTCATGAAGCCTCCAGGGAGGGGGTGCTGAGCTTGTTAGTGCCTAAAGCAGGGAAGAGCGTGGCCGACCTTCCCTGCGTACGTGTGCTACTGAGGATGTGTGGAGCTTATTCTTGCTCTTGTTCCTGCTGCACCTGCTCGCGGATATCGTCGATCAGCTCGCCGCCGATCTCGTCGCGCCAATCTTCATAGACCGGCTCCAGCGCGTCCTGGAAGACCTTGACTTGCTCGGGGCTCAGCTCGGTGATCTGCATGCCGGAATCTTTCAGATCTTTCTTGATCTGATCGTTCAGCGTACGGCTGACGTCACGCTGATAATCGCCCATCTTGGTGGCCGCGTCGCGCAGAAGGTGCTGATAGTCTTCCGGCAGACGGTCCCAGAAGCGAGCGGAGACCAGGGTGATAAACGGCGTGTAGACGTGGTTGGTTTCGGTGGCGTAGTCCTGCACTTCGTTGAACTTGGACGACTTGATGGTGATCCAGGGGTTTTCCTGGCCATCGACGACACCTTGCTCAAGCGCCGTGAACAGTTCCGCGAAAGACATCGGCGTGGGGTTGGCGCCCAGTGTCCGCCAGATATCCAGGTGGAGATCGTTTTCCATGGTACGGATCTTCAGGCCATCGAGATCTGCCGGCTTTTCGACGGGATGCTGGCTGTTGGTCAACTGGCGATAGCCATTCTCGCCCCAACCGATGGCGACCAGGCCCTGAGAGGACGCATCTTCGAGCATCTGCTGGCCGATCTCGCCATCGAGCACGGCATCCGCCATTTCCGGCTCGGGGAACAGGAACGGCAGGTCGAAGACAGCGAACTGCGGGAACATGTTCACCAGCGGTGAGGTGGACGGCATGGTCATTTCCAGTGTGCCCGCCTGCAGTGCGCTGGTGGCTTCGCGGTCATCACCCAGCTGTGCACCGGGGAATAGATTCACCTGGATGTGCCCGTCACTGCGTTGTTCGACGATCTTCTCGAAGTACTGAAGGCCGCGATATTGCGCGCCGGATTCCGTGGTACCGATGCTGAACTTGATCTTGAAGTCGCCATCGGCTTGAACCTTGTCGCCTTTGACGTCGGGCAGCGGGGGCATTTCGGTTGCCGCCGAGGCGCTCAGAGCGGTCAAGCCGAGAAAGGCGCCGCCGACGACCGAAACAAGGCGTGTCGTTGTGGTTGTTGTCATCTCGTCCTCCTGGAACTGATGGTTACTACTGGTATGTGTGTCACGAATGACACCGGTATCATCGCGACCTATACCAGAAATTCTTGCCTACTGATGGGTCGCGCGATGTCTTCGGCAGATGGTGTGTCTGCTCTTGAGCATCTTAATGTTGAACATACACCTAGATGCCCCCTGTTGAGACTTCATCGTTAGTCGTAGATGGCCAATTAATTTTCGTTGGAAGCCGCATGCCAGGCCTCTCCTTCGGGGTAGCGATGACGTTCGAGAGAGTCGTCATGCATGGTGATACTGTAACCGGGGGCTTCGGGAACCTGATAACGGCCTCGGTGAATGCGCACCGGGTCGATGAAATGCTCGTGAAGGTGGTCGACGTATTCGAGGATGCGTCCGTCCAGCGAGCCGGAGACAGCAACATAGTCGAACAGCGAAATGTGCTGCGTGTACTCGCACAGACCCACGCCACCGCCGTGCGGGCAGACCGGCACATCAAACTTGGCGGCCATCAGCAGCACCAGGATCACTTCGTTGAGACCGCCCAGCCGCGCGGCATCGATCTGGCAATAGTCGATGGCGTCGGCTTGCAATAGCTGCTTGAACATCACGCGGTTATGGCAGTGCTCGCCGGTGGCGACACCCATGGGGTCGAGCCGGCGACGGATTTCGGCATGGCCGAGGATGTCGTCGGGGCTGGTGGGCTCCTCGATCCACAGTGGATCGAATTCCGCCAGGTTGCGCATGTTGGCGATGGCTTCGTCCACGTCCCACATCTGGTTGGCGTCCATCATCAGCTTGCGGTCCCAGCCGATTTCGTCGCGCAGTATGCGGGCGCGCTGGCGATCCTCCTCGAGGTTGCCGCCGACCTTCTGCTTGAAATGCGTCCAGCCTTCGGCCAGCGCTTCGCGCGCCAGGTGCCGCATCTTGTCCTCTGAGTAGCCAAGCCAGCCGGCGGAGGTGGTATAGCCGGGATAGCCCTCGGCGCGCATATGGGCTTCGCGCTCGCTTTTGCCGGCTTCCTTGCGCTTGAGCAAGGCGATGGCTTCCTGCGGCGTCAGCGCGTCGGTGACGAAACGGAAATCCAGGCACTGGACCAATTGCTCGGGAGACATGTCTGCCAGCAGTTTCCAGACCGGCTTGCCTTCGCGCTTGGCCCATAGGTCCCATACAGCGTTGACGATGGCTGCCGCTGCCAGGTGCATGACGCCCTTTTCCGGTCCCAGCCAGCGCAGTTGGCTATCACCGCTGGTGAGATCGCGCCAGAAAGTGCCCATGTCGGCAGTGATCGCCTCGAGATCGTGTCCCACAATGCGCGAGGCCAGCGCCTCGACGGCCATCACGCAGACATCGTTGCCGCGCCCGATGGTGAAGGTCAGGCCATGGCCTTGATGGGCATCATCGGCATCGGTGGTCAGGGTCACGTAGGTAGCCGAATAATCCGGTGCCGCGTTCATGGCGTCTGAGCCGTCGAGCTGCTGCGAGGTGGGAAAGCGAATGTCACGTGCTTGCAGGTGGGTAATCGTGGTCATGATCTAGCGTCCTGAAGAGAGAGCGGTCTGCGCCGCGTCAATGAGTGTTTTTCAGGATCAGACTAAGGCGGACTAGCGATAACAGGCCAATCGCAATTTTGTTGTGGCGATTTCTTCTGGTTATTACATGATGCGAAATCTCGCGGCGTTGCTTCTGGTGCGTTAAGATATTAATTGAACATTGTGTGCAATATTCAATAATATGGTCTCAAAGCCAGCCCCAGAAATCGATGCGTCCCTCCTCCGTGGCGGCGAGGCGTGTCCTTGTCAGCGAGGTCCTCATGCAGCTCATCAATACGACACCGCCGGTCATCCGACTCAACGCGACCGATAACGTGGGAGTCGCCACGCGTGCCGTCCCGGAAGGCTTGCCGCTCGGCGTCGGCGAGTGCGTGGCACGTCACAATATCGATGCCGGGCACAAGGTGGCGCTGACGCCGCTCGGCGAGGGCGATAACGTCATCAAGTACGGCCAGGTCATCGGTCGGGTGAGCCGCGATATCGTCGTCGGCGAACACGTGCATACGCATAATGTCGCCATGCTCGAGCGCGATACGGCGCTGGAGGGTTTCGAGCCTTTTCCGCGCACGCCGGTCAGCGATTCCGAGCGTACCTTCATGGGCTATCATCGCCCCAATGGTCAGGTCGGCACGCGCAATTACATCGGGATCTTGTCGACCGTGAACTGCTCGGCAACCGTGGCCAAGGTGGCCGCCGAGCGGCTCAATGCAGACGGTGAGATCGCGGCATTGGGATTCGATGGCGTAGTGCCGATTACCCATGGTTCGGGCTGCGCGATGAATACCGAGTCCGAGGGCTTTGCCTTCCTCGAGCGTGTCATCGCGGGCTACGCACGGCATCCCAATTTTGCGCATGTGGTCATTATCGGGCTGGGATGTGAAACCAACCAGGTCAAGCAGTTGGTGGAGAAGTCTGGCCTGGAGGATGCTGCGCGTCTGGCCTACTTCAACATTCAGCAGGTCGGCGGTACGCGCGCGAGCATCCAGATGGCCTGCGACAAGGTGCTGAACATGGCGCGCAGCCATGAACGCGATGAGCGACGCCCCGCGCCGCTCCATCACTTGAGCGTGGCGTTGCAATGCGGTGGCTCGGATGGTTATTCCGGGATCACCGCCAACCCGGCGCTGGGGCACGCCGCCGATTTGATCGTGCGTCACGGAGGCAGCGCAATCCTGAGCGAAACGCCGGAAATCTATGGCGCCGAGCATTTGTTGTTGGACCGCGCGGTGGATGTGGACGTCGCGCGTAAGCTGCTGGCACGCATCGCCTGGTGGAAGCATTACACCGAGATCAACGGCGCGGAACTCAACAATAACCCCTCGCCGGGCAACAAGGCGGGAGGCCTGTCGACGATTCTGGAAAAATCCCTCGGCGCGGTGGCCAAGGGTGGGGCATCGAGCCTCAACGATGTGCTCGAATACGCCGAGCCGCTCCAGGTGCCAGGCTTCAATTTCATGGACAGTCCCGGTTATGACCCTGTCTCGGTTACCGGGCAGATTGCCTCGGGAGCGACCGTGGTGTGCTTCACCACGGGGCGTGGTTCGGTCTCCGGCTTCAAGCCGGCGCCATGCCTCAAGCTGGCTACCAATACGCACATGTATGAGACCATGAGTGAGGACATGGACCTCAACTGCGGCGCCATCATCGACGGTGAAGTCTCGGTGGAGGAGATGGGAGAGGCGATCTTCGAACGGATCGTCGCCGTCGCGTCCGGCGACGCCAGTGCCAGCGAATCGTTGGGTTATGGCAGCAATGAATTCGTGCCCTGGATGGTCGGCGCGATCACCTGACGACGCCGCGCTATCATCACGTTCAAGGGCGCTCGAACCGCGCGCATGCATTAAACGGGAGTACGACAGTCGCATGGCCAGATCGTTGAAGGAGCAACTTTATCGGGTAGTTAGCCAGGCCATCGAGGATGGACGTCTCGAGCCGGGGTTGGTGCTGCTGGAAGGCCATCTCGCCGAGCATTTCGCGATGAGCCGTTCGCCGGTACGCCAGACCTTGGCTCGCCTCCACGAGGAAGGGCGAATTTGTCGCTTCGAAGGGCGCGGCTACCAAGTCGGCGCACAACCCGGCGACGTGGTACGCCGCTCCCTGGGCAAGAGCGATTTTCGCGCCTCGCGTATCGAGCGCACGGACACTTGGCGTGCGCATGCCGAGAATGTAGAACGCGACGTGGTGCTATGCTCGATGAAAGGGCGCTTCGAACTCAATGAACTGCAATTGGCGCGTTCGCTGTCGGTGAGTCGGACTCTGACGCATCGCACCCTGCTGTATCTACAGAGCATCGGCGTGGTCGAGAAAGTCAAGTACAGCAGTTGGACGGTGGTGCCGCTGGACGACACGCGCCTGCGCGATCTTTACCAGGCACGGTGTCAGCTAGAACCATTCATGATGACCCGTGCCGCCGAGACATTGAGCGATGCGGAAATACAGAACTATCTGGCGCGCCTGAACGATGCCGCGCGCGATTATCCTCAGGTGCCCAGCGCATTGCTCGATGCCCTCGAGAATGACCTGCACCACGAGGCCCTGAAGCGCGGCAACAACGCCGAGATCATGACCATGTTGCGTCGCACGCGACCCATCCTGTTGATCAGCAAGCATCTGCTGGGCTCGTCGATCGAGCTGCCCAGCGTGGAGCCGTTCTTCGACGAGCATCGGCATGTATTCGAACAAGCCCGTGCCCGTCACGGCGAAGCCGCGGGACGCGCTCTCGAAGAACATCTAGCGCGCTCTGAATCCCAGGTGCAGGCGCGTCTGGCCGATTTTCGCGATGCCGGAACGATCGACGTGCCGGATTATCTGCGCGAGGTCGCGCTCGATACTTGAAGCCGCGAGCAGGTTGCCGCAAGGGCGCTATAAACTCTCCCTTGGCGCTACTGTCGACATCCTGTCGAAAGACTCCTGCTTCAACCTGTCCCGGCGTAAACCCTGGGTACCGTTCAGTGCGGATTTTCGTCGTTGCGCCGGCGCAGCTCGCGGATCAGGGCGCTATGATCCAGCTCGCCGTCGCCGTGCGCGACCAGGTCCCCGAACAAGCCATCCACCAGGCGCGATACCGGGAGCTCAAGCGATAATTCATCCGCGAGTTGTTGGGCGGTTTGGGTGTCCTTCCACTGCCATTTGGCGGGCCCGCCGGGGCGGAAGTCTTTCTTGAGCATGCGTTCGCCGTGGACTTGAAGGATCGTCGAGTCGGCGAAGCCGCCCAGCAAGGCCTCACGTACTTTTCCGGGATCGGCACCACCACGTTCGGCGAGCAGCAAGGCTTCGGACACCGTAGCGATGGTATTGGCGACGATCGTCTGATTGGCCAGCTTGGCGAGTTGACCACTACCGGCCGGGCCAACATGCACGTCGCGCCCGAGGTGTGAAAAAAGCGCTCGCGCTTGCGTGTAGGTGGCCGCTTCGCCGCCGACCATGATCGCCAGCGTGCCGCCGATGGCGCCGCGTTCGCCACCGGATACCGGTGCATCCAGATAGCCGATGCCTGCTGCCTCGGCGGCTTGGGCCTGGCCTCTGGCGGTTTCGACCGGGATCGAACTCATCACCACCAGTATCGCACCGGGTGCCATGTGGGCGATCACGCCGTCGTCGCCTAGCAGGATGTCGTCGCATACCGGTCCCGAGCTGAGCATGACCATGACGAAGTCGGCATCAGTGGCGGTGTCGTTCGCCGAATGAGCTATGTCGATGCCGTGCTCGTGCAGTGTCTCTGTCTTGTCGGGCGTGCGGTTCCAGGCGCGGACTCGGTGGCCCGCCTCGGCGAGACGGCGAGCCATCGGTGCGCCCATGAGACCGGTGCCGATGACGCCGATGGTCTTGGTATCATGCGTGTCCTGATCTTGTGGCATCTTATTCTCCCGTTCATAACTCTAGTGCGCGACTCAATGAGCCGTTTGCCAGCGTCGAGTCGGAGACGGCCAGGCGTAGCGAATCGACGACGTCATTGGGCAGGGGAATTCCCTCGCGTAGATACCGTTGACGCTTGGCGAGGCCGGATTGACCGGGTAGGCGCACCGCGACATCGGGGTCGGCGCGCTCGGCGTCGAGACAGCGCCGGGTGAGAAAGTCGGTTTCCTCGACGAAGGCATCGGTGCCGCCGAAACGCGCCGGATCGATGACCATCACCGTGGCCGAGGCACCCCATTGGGTCGGGGCGTCCTTGCGACCATAGCCACCGAGAGCCGAGGTCAGCGCCTCGATCATCAGGCCCAGAGCGAACCCCTTATGACCGAAGGCCTGGCCGCCGAGTGGTAGGATGCTGCCAGGAGGCGTGGTGAAGAAGTCCTCGGGATCGTCGCTGGCGGTGCCGTGACGGGTCAAGATCGCGGGATGCGCGAGCTTGCCGCCCTCGGCGCGTGTCTTGTTGACGGTGCCGTTGGTAATGCTCGACATGCTGACGTCGATCAGCATGGGGTTATCGCGACCGGGGATGCCGATGGCCAGCGGGTTCGGCGTGTATGCGGGCGTCACACCGCCATAGGGTGCCACCGAGGCCACGGCGGGGTCCGAACTGAGCACGATGGGCACCAGGTCACGTTCGACAAGGGGGCGCAGATAGGCTGCCAGGCAGGCGATGTGATGGGATCGCTTGAGCGTGACGATGCCGATGCCGAAGCCTTCGGCGGCTTGTCGTGCATGCTCAAGCGCGTGCCTGATCAGGTACGGCCCTAACACATAGTGTCCATCGATCACGGCGGCCACGGGACTGCTTTCCGACATCTTGAGCGTAGCGGGGTCGCCGCTTGCCTTGCCGGCCTTGAGGTCCTTGAGATAGCCATTCGCGAGCTTGATGCCATGCGTGTGGTGACCGAGAAGATCGCCCTCGACCAGCACGTCGGCGGTGGTGTCGGCGACCTCTCGATGTGCGCCGGCCTCCTCGAAGAGGGCCGTCAAGAGTTCATGAATTTGTGCAGCGGCGTAGGTGGTCATGGCGTCCTCGGGGATTGGGGAGCGCCGCGATAACGGCGATAGAGACGAATGAACAACGGCAGGAACCAGATCAGGATGACCATCGCGCCTAGGCTTGCGCTGATGGGACGCGAGAAGAAACTGAGCAGGTCGCCGTTGCTCTTGAGCATGGAGCTCATGAAGTTGTTCTCCAGCGTGCCGCCGAGTACCAGGCCCAGAATGGTCGGGGCCATGGGGAAGTCGTTGCGCGCCAGGATGTAGGCGACCAGACCGATGATCAGCATGATCCAGATATCGGTGACAGCGTTGTTGATGGCGAAGGCGCCGATGATGCAAAAGCACAGAATGATCGGCATCAATATCTTGCGTGGCGTCAGGATGAAGACCTTGGCCGAGCGAATGGCGATATAACCGATGGGCAACATGGCCAGGTTGGCAATGAAGAACACCGTGAACAGCGCATAGACCAAACCACCGCCCTCCATGAAGATGGTGGGGCCGGGATTCATGCCTTTCATGTACAGCACACCGATGACGATGGCGGTGATCGAGTCGCCGGGAATGCCGAAGACCAGCGCCGGTACCCAAGCGCCGCTGATACCCGAGTTGTTGGCCGAGCTGGCATCGACGATGCCTTCGATGTGGCCGCTACCATAGGCGTCCCGGTTTTTCGAGCGGCTTTTGCCCATGGCGTAGGAGATCCATGCCGCGATGTCTGCGCCCGCGCCGGGCAGGGCGCCGATCAGGGTGCCGGTCGAACTGCCCCGCAACAGGTTGCGCCAATAGCGTCCGATGTGCCGAGGAACGCTGCTGAAGACTTCGTCTTTGTGAACGGCGGGAATGTGGCGGTTTTCATTGCTGGAACCGTAGAAGCTCATCAGTTCGTTGAGCGCGAACATCCCGATCATCACGGGGATGAAATTGATGCCTGCCATCAAGTCCGGGAGGCCGAACGTGAAGCGAGGTGCACCGCTCATCATGTCGAGACCGACAGTGGAGAGCAGCAACCCTACCAGCAAGGATAGAAAGGCCTTGGTCTTGGAGCCGATGGAGATGAAGATCGAGCAGCTCAGCCCCAGCAAAGCCAACCAGAAATACTCGAAGGAACTGAACTTGAGCGCGACTTCGGCCAGCGAGGACGAGACGAAGACCAGCACTAGCGTGCCGAACAATCCGCCGAAGACCGAGCATACAAGGTTGGTCCCCAGCGTTTCCCGCGCGCGCCCTTGACGTGCCAGTTGATGGGACTCGCCGACATAGGCGGCCGACGCGGGCGTGCCGGGGATATTGAGATAGGTGCCGGGAATGTCGCCGGCGAAGATCGCCATCGCCGATGTGGTCACGATGGCTGCGATGGCGGGCGTTGACTCCATGTAAAAGGTGATGGGGACCAGTAGTGCGACGGCCATGGTGGCGGTCAGGCCGGGCACGGCGCCCACGAAGACTCCAAAAATGGCCGCGGCGGCGATCACCAGTAATGTCTGGAAATTGAAGACCAGCGCTAGGCCTTGCAGAAATGCATCCATGGCTTACTTACCCCCAGACGCCCAATAGTCCCTCGGGGAGGGGAATGAGCAAGTAACGTGAAAACACCAGGTCGATGACCAGTGCTGCGACGATGGATATCCCGAACGCGAGGAGAGGAGAGGTGCGCCGTGCAAGCATCAATACGAACATGATCGATGCCAGACACAGCATGGCCCCCAGCCACTCGCTTGCCAGGATGTAAAAAACGATGGCCAGGGCGGGAAGCAGGGACAGCAACGTGTCGCGCAGTTGCTCACGTTCCATGCGCCAGGTCATGCCGTTTCCGATGCCCTTGAGTGCCCTGACATGTCCGATCGCGAGTATCAGGCCGCCAATCATGAACCCTCCCCCGATGAGGGAGGGAAACAGTGACGGCCCATACTGCAGGCTGGGCATGGTGGGGAACCCTTGGGCCACGACATAGACGATGGCGCCTGCCGCCATGAACGCTAGGCCAAGCAGGAAATCTCTCATCGTGGCCCCCGGATTACTCGGCCAGACCGACTTGTTCGACGATCTTGCCGAAGCGCTCGTCCATATCCTTCATCAGTTGACCGAAGTCCTCGGCATTGCGCCATTCGGTACCGAAGCCTTGCTTGGCCATGAAGTCCTGGTAGGTATCGCTGTTGTAGGCATCCTCCAGCGCGTCCTCCAACGTCGCGACGATTTCGGGGTCCATGCCTTTGGGACCTGCGATACCACGCCACTCACCGATCTGATAGTCGCTGCCGATGGCCTCCTGGAGCGTGGGCACGTCGGGGAAACTATCGAGGCGTTCGGGTGCCATGATCCCCAGGCTGGCGGCGCGTCCTGACTCGATCATCGAGCGGCCTTCGGGCACTGAGCTTGGCACGATGTCGATGCCGCCGGCGGCGAGTTCGGTCATGGCGGGGGCCGCGCCTTGACTGGGGATCCAACTGACGCGGTCGGGCTCCATGCCTTGATCCATCAGGAAGCCGGCGAAAGCGAGGTGCCAGACACCGCCCTGGCCGGTGCCGGATGCGTTATAGGTGCCCTTGGGCTGCTCTGCTACGGTTTTTACCAGGTCTTCGAGATCGTCGAAGGGGCCGTCGGTAGCTACCTGAACGCCGGCGTAATCGTAATTGATCTGCGCGATAGGGGTATAATCGCGGTAGGTCAGGTCGGTGAGGCCTTGCCAGTGCATCATGTTGATCTCGCCGGTCACCAGGCCCAGCGTATATCCGTCGGGATTGGCCCTGGCAATGGCGTTATGACCTACTACGCCGCTTCCACCGGTACGGTTGACGACGTTGACCGTCCCGCCCAGCTCTTCTTCCATCGCCTTGGCGATGGTGCGCGCGGTGGCATCGGTACCGCCGCCGGCGGCCCACGGTACGATGAGGGTGATGGGTTTTTCCGGGTAGTCGGCGAGAGCCGGTCCGGCGATGGCGGTGAGCAGGACAGCGATGCTGGTGAGTCCGACTTTATTGTGCAGTTTGAGCATGATCGATCCTTGTTGTTGGCGTGTCATGAAGTGTTGTCGTGCCTAGAATGCGTCTTTCAAGTTAGTTCTTAATGTACATTGTGCTCAATATTCATTTATCTAGACTTTGGTCTAGAGCGTGGGTTGAATCTCCTCTTTTTTCAGTTGGTTAAAGTTTTTTAGAAGCGATCTTCATAATGCTTCCAAAAGCATGCGCTGAAAATCGTCGTGCGTCGGGACACGCGGGTTAGTGGCGGTGGAATGGTCCTCCAGTGCCCATTGGGCGACCGGGTCCAGGCGTTCTCGAGTGACGCCCATATCGCTGAGTCGCATGGGGAGGCGCAGATCTATGTTGAGTTGAGTGAAGGCCTCGATGATATCCGTGCCGGGGGCCAGTCCCATCGCATCGCGCAGCCGGGCGAACTTGTCGCCGCAATGGTCCTGGTTGAAGCGCAGCACGATGGGCATCAGCAAGGCATTGAGCGTGCCGTGGTGGAGCTTGAGGTCGTGAAAGCCGCCCAGTGCGTGGGAAAGAGAGTGCACCGCGCCGAGGCCTTTCTGGAATGCCAAGGCACCTTGCGTAGCGGCCATCAGCATCTCGCTGCGCGCTTCTCGGTCACTGCCATCGTTGACGGCGGTACGGATATGTCGCGTGGCGCGTTGCAGGCCGTCGAGGGCGATGGCGTCGGCGGGTGGGTTGAAGCGCGGGCTGAGAAACGTTTCGACGCAATGCGCGATGGCGTCCATGCCGGTGGCGGCGGTCAAGTGCGCCGGCAGCGAGAGGGTCAGCAATGGATCGCAGATCGCCACGTCGGGGATCAGATACGGCGATAGGAAACCGAGCTTGCGTTCATCGCGCATGCTGATCAGCGCGGCGCGCCCCACCTCGCTTCCCGTGCCGGCTGTGGTGGGAATGGCCACTGACGGTAGCACTTGGCTGCCGATACGGGCTGCACCGCCCTCAATCACCGCGTATTGCCGCAGTGGCGCGGAATGGCTGGCCAGCAGGGCGACGCCTTTGGCCAGGTCGATGCTTGACCCACCGCCCAGCGCGACGATGCCGTCGCAGGCATGCTCGTGGAAACAGGCCACGGCGTCTTCGATGGCGACTTCGGTGGGGTTGGCGGGCGTGCCGTCGTAGACCGGGGCCGGGCGTGTACCGCCGATGGCCTCCTGGACGCGTGTTACCAGGCCGCTGGCGGTGAGCCCGGCATCGGTCACGATCAAGGGCGCGGCGACACCGAGCTGCACCAATTCGTCGGCCAGATCGTCCAGGGCATCGTTGCCGAAGCGTATCTTGGTGAGGTAGTTGATGGTCGCACTCATATCGCTCTCCTTATGTGCCTTGGCGGCCAAGGCGGTGATTGTTGTTCAAAGTGGTGCAACGCGTGATGTTGTCTTATCGCTCAGGCTATGGCCGCATTGAAATCACAATCCAATCGAAGTTTATGGCATTGTGATTCGTTCTGGTTATCAGGAAGGGCAATCATGACGGCGGGCAAGCTTTCACATTCACATCTGTGTGCCTGGCTGCGTTTTAAGCATCTGATGTTGCTGACCACCTTGGCCGAGAGCCGCAATATGCATGCCACGGCGCGGATCATGCATCTGAGCCAGCCGGCGGCGAGCAAGATGCTGCGCGATCTGGAGACGTATTTCGGGTTCGCACTTTTCGAGCGTTTGCCGCGGGCCATGCAGCCTACCGAGCTGGGCGAGCAGGTCATTCGCCATGCGTGGATCCTGCTTAATGACATGGAACGCCTGGTGGATGACATCAATGACCTCCGTGATGGGGGCTATGGCCAGCTGCTGATCGGCGCCATCGCCGCTGCCGCGCCGGAAATCCTGCCGGCGGCGATCGCGCGGCTCAAACGTGATCGGCCGCGTCTCTCGGTGAGTCTGCAGGAGCAGACCAGCGATCGCTTGTTGCTCGAGCTCGAGCACAAGCGTCTGGATGTGGTTATCGGGCGCTTGACGCATGTCAGTCAGCACAATGTATTCGACTTCGAGCCGCTACTGGATGAGCCGCTGCGGATCGTGGTGCGCCGCGATCATCCGTTAACGCACCTTGACCACGCCCCGGGCCTGGACGAACTGAGCCAATGGCCATGGATACTGCATCCGTTGTCGAGTCCCATGCGTGGCGTATTCGAGTCGGCCCTGGCGGAGGAGGGCATCGCCACGCCTGCCAACGTGGTCGAAACCACATCGATTCAGGCAACCCTGCAATTGCTGCAGTCTTCGGACATGCTGGCGGTGTTGCCGCGCTCGGTGATGCGGCGGCCGCTGGCGGGCGGACAATACGTCGTGCTCGAACGCGTGATCGGCAAGCCGCTGGACTACTACGGCATCATCACACGGCGTCAGGAGCCACACTCCGCTGCCGCCGACGAGTTGATCGCTCATCTGCGGCAATTGGCCAGCGAAGCTCAGGGGGTGGAGCTCGATAACTGAATGCAGGCGTGTTACCAGACGCTCGAGTGAGCCTGAACCGTGAGGCCATCGCTGGTATCCTTGTCGTTATTCTTCTTTGAAAGACAACGGGATTCCATGGCCTCGCTTTCCTTGTTCCTTTCCATATTGATTTCTGCGGTGGCGCTGACAGCCGCCTTTACCATGCTGCTCTATCGCTGGGTGGGACGGCGTGCCTCGTCTTCTGACAAGGCACGCGGGAAGTCACGCAGCAAGTCACACGGCAAGAGCGCGCCCAAACGTGCCAATGCCACCTCACGCAAAGATTCCTCTCGGGCCCGTGCCAAGACGCAAAAGCAGTCCCCCTCTCGGCCCAGACTATCGTTCCCACGCTTGCCGACATGGCTGCGCGCCAGCCTGCCGTTGGGGATGATGCTGACACTGATCGCGGCCGTGGGGCAGTTGGCGTTGCAGGGCATGCACAATGCGCACCAGATGGCTGCGAACGATCCGCGCTTGCCGTCGCTGGAAAACGTGCTCGACGGTCTTTCGTTGCTCGCACTGGTGCTCTTGTTGGTGGGTATTCTCGCTTGGCTTGCGCCTCGTCAATGAAGCGCGGGACATGGATCGGCGCGTCTCAAGCGCCATGTTATAGTGCGCGCCATCACATGAGAGACTGCTAACCCCATGAATATTCTGATTACGGGCATGGCCGGGTTCATCGGTCATGCCGTGGCCAAGCGTCTGGCGGCCGGTGGCCACACCATCGTTGGCATCGACAATCTCAACGATTACTACGATGTGATGCTCAAGCAGGCGCGCCTCGACGATCTGGCGGGGCTGCCCAATGTGCGTTTCGAGCGTATGGACCTCGCCGACCAGGCGGCCATGCAAGCGCTCTTTGCCGGTGAGCGCTTCGACCGCGTCATCCATCTTGCCGCGCAGGCCGGGGTGCGTTACTCGCTGGACAACCCGCATGTCTACGCGCAGTCCAATCTCGTCGGCCACCTCAATGTGCTGGAAGGCTGCCGTCACCAGCAGGTGCCGCATCTGATCTATGCCTCGTCGAGCTCGGTATACGGGCAGAATGCGCATGTGCCGTTCTCGACCGCCGACGCTGTGGATCACCCCATCAGCCTTTACGCCGCGACCAAGAAGTCCAATGAGCTGATGACGCATAGCTACGCCCATTTGTACGGCATCCCTTCCACGGGGCTTCGCTTCTTCACCGTCTATGGCCCGTGGGGACGCCCCGACATGGCAATGTTCAAGTTCACCCGGGCGATTCTTGCCGGCGAGCCGCTGCCGATCTTCAACCACGGCGAGCTGTCGCGGGATTTCACCTATATCGACGATATCGTCGAGGGCGTGGTACGCATTCAGGATGTCATCCCCCAGGGCGATCCCCAGCGGCAAGCGACGGCGCCGGATCAAAGTAACGCGCCGTTCGCACTCTATAATATTGGCCACGGGAGCCCGGTGGCATTGATGGATTTCGTGCGCGCTCTGGAGCGCGTGACCGGTCGCACCGCGCAATGCGACTATCAGCCCATGCAGCCGGGTGACGTGCCGCGTACCTGGGCGGATACCGAGGCGCTTTTCGAAGCGGTCGATTACCGCCCGGCGGTCGGCGTCGAGGAAGGCGTGGCACGCTTCGTCGACTGGTATCGCGCGTTCTATCACGTTTGATACCCACTCGGGCTTGACCGCCCACGCTTTTTCGATGACATGACGTAAAGGACGACACACGATGAAAATCAGCATCTTCGGCACAGGGTACGTGGGCCTGGTCACCGGAACCTGCCTGGCGGATGTGGGGCACGAGGTCATGTGCATGGACGTCGACGCCGATAAGGTTGCGCGCCTCGAACGCGGCGAGATTCCCATTTACGAGCCAGGGCTCGACGCCATGGTGCGTCGTAATGTCGAGGAAGGGCGCCTGCGTTTCACTACCGATGCAGTGTTCGCCGTCGATTTCGCGCCGCTGCAGTTCATCGCCGTCGGTACGCCGCCCGACGAAGACGGTAGTGCCGATCTGCAATACGTTCTCGCCGTGGCGCGCAGCATCGGCCAGCACATGGGCGACGATAAAGTCGTCGTCGACAAGTCGACCGTGCCAGTGGGGACGGCAGACAAGGTGCGCAGTGCCGTACAAGGCGAGCTCGATGCCCGGGGCGCTTCGCTGACCGTCGATGTCTGCTCCAATCCCGAGTTCCTCAAGGAAGGCGCTGCCATCGAGGACTTTACCCACGGCGCGCGGATTATTGTCGGCACCGATGCCGAACGTGTGCGCGACATCATGCGCGAGTGCTACGGTCCTTATAATCGTCACCATGAAAAGTTGATGTTCATGGATATCCGTAGCGCTGAGCTGACCAAGTACGCCGCCAACGCCATGCTGGCCACCAAGATCAGCTTCATGAACGAGGTCGCTAATCTCGCCGAGCGCCTGGGCGCTGATATCGAGCAGATTCGACATGGTATCGGCAGCGATCCGCGCATCGGCTATCACTTCATTTACCCTGGCTGCGGTTATGGCGGTTCGTGCTTCCCCAAGGACGTACAGGCGCTGGCGCGCACTGCCGGCGAGATCGGGTATCGCGCCGAATTGCTCGAGGCCGTGGAAGGCGTCAACCAGCGCCAGAAAGCCTCGCTTTTCGCCAAGCTTTCCCAGGCCTTCGATGGCGATCTGAGTGGCAAGACGATTGGCGTGTGGGGGCTGGCCTTCAAGCCGAATACCGACGATATGCGCGAAGCGCCCAGTCGTGCTTTGATGGAAGCGTTATGGGCTACGGGGGCACGCGTGCAAGCTTTCGATCCGGAAGCCATGGGCGAGTGCCGCCGGATTTACGGCCAGCGCGACGATCTGGCACTGGTTGAGAATCGCGAGCAAGCCGTGGAAGGTGCCGACGCCTTGGTGATCTGCACCGAGTGGAAGGCCTTTCGTAGCATCGACTTCGCCTGGCTCAAGCAGACGCTGCGCATGCCGGTGGTCATCGATGGGCGCAATCTATTCGACCCGCAGGCGGTCAAGCGCGCGGGCTTGATGTACTTCGCCGTGGGCCGGGGGGATTCTCTCCAGTCGGCGTGAATCGGCCCAGTGGAATAGACGAGTCAGTTGGATATGCAAACGGCGTCTCGAGAGGCGCCGTTTTGCGTCGGAGCGTTTCAACGCATCATCCAAGGTGTGATCAGCGCGCCACCGATCAGCAAGAGCACGAACAGCGTCAAGGCCAGCAAGAAGGGTTTGATGCCCAGGACGCGCAGTTTCTCCAGGCGCGTTTCGAAGCCCAGTGCCGCCATGGCCATCGCCAGTGCGATCTGGCCTACCGTTACCAGTCCATCGTGCAGTGGCGTCGGCAGGGCGATTACGCTATTGAACACGACCATGGCCAGGAAGCCGAACGCGAACCAAGGAATGACCAGTGCGGGACGTACCGTGCTGTCATCGGTCTCTTGAGTGTTGCGGCGTAGCCACCATTGACCGACGATCAGCAAAAAGGGTATCAGCAGCATCACCCGCACCAGCTTGACGATCACGGCGTTGGCCAAGGCGTGGGGCCCTACGGCATCACCGGCGGCGACCACCTGGGCCACCTCATGCACGGTGGCGCCGATGTAGATGCCGAACAAACCCTCGTCCATGCCGGTGAGAGGATAGAGCAATGGATACACCAGCATTGCCAGCGAGCCGAACAGCACGACGGTGGCCACGGCCATCGAGGTGGCGGCCGGCTTCGAGCGGATCGTGGTCTCGGTTGCCAGCACTGCGGCGGCACCACAGATAGCGCTGCCGGCACTGGTCAGCAACGCTGTTTCGGCATCCAGCTTGAATATCCGTGTACCCAGCCAATAGCCGGTGACCAGCACCGTGGCGATGATCAGCGTATCCAGCACGATCACCTTGGGACCGAGGCCGAGGATCTGTTGCAGGGTCAGCGAAAGGCCGAACAACACGATGCCGCTGCGCAACAGCCAGCGGGTCGCGAACTGGAGTCCGCGGCTTGCCTCGGGGATGCGCCCGCTGGCAGGCAGGTTGCCGACCACGAGACCCAGCAGCAGCGAGAAGACCAGTGGACTGATGCCGCTTTCGCGGATGCCGGGCAGGTGAGCCAGGGTGAAGCCCCCCAGGGTTAGACCGGCGCAAAGTATCAATCCCTGCCACATGAGACATTCTCCGATGATAGGCGATAGCGCCATGGATGTGTCTCTTTAGGCTAAACAGGAATAAACTTATGTGTTATGTGGTAATAACGAAATGACAGTTAAGTAAAATCGATATGTCGACCCATGTGACGTTTCGCCAACTCCAAGTATTCGTTGCCGTGATTCGTGGCGGTGCGGTCAATGCGGCCGCGCGTCAACTGCGTCTCTCCCAGTCGGCGACCAGCCAAGCGCTGGCCGATCTGGAACGTCAGCTCGGCGTGGCGCTCTTCGAACGGCTGGGGCGGCGTCTCGAGCTCAACGATGCCGGTCGCCGATTGCTCCCATACGCCGAGAAAGTGCTCAACGGGCTCGATGAGCTGGTCGATGCAGCACGAGAGCCCGACGGCGAACTGCGGGGTACGCTGCACGTGGCGGCTAGCGCGACGATCGGCACCTATCTTTTGCCGATGCTGGCCGGGCGTTTCAGCGAAGCTCATCCAGAGACGGACCTCCAGTTGCGACTACGTAATACGCAAGGCGTGATTGACGATTTGCTGCAATACGATGCCGACCTCGGCCTGGTGGAAGGGCAGTGTACGGAACCGCGTCTGTCCAGCGAGTTCTGGTGTCGCGACGAAATGGTCATTGTCTGTGCCCCGGAGCAGCGCTACGCCGCCCAGTCGCGGCTGACGCCAGAGGAGCTACAAGCCGCCGAGTGGATTCTGCGCGAGCGCGGTTCGGGGTCTCGTGCGATCTTCGAAGCGGCGATTCGGCCTCACGTATCGCGTCTGAAAGTACGCATGGAGCTCGCTCAGCATGAGGCCATCAAGCAGGCGGTGCAGTCCGGTCTTGGCCTCGGCTGTCTGTCACGGCTCAGCGTAGCCGGAGAACTCGAACGCGGCGAACTCGTCGCACTGGAGACCCCGCTGCACCTGGTTCGGGACTTCTCGTTATTGTGGCATCCCGAGCGCTACCGCAGTCCGCTCTGGCAAGCCTTCAAGGTGTTTCTTCAGGATGCGGGGTCGAGCACGTGAGCGTGTGTCTTTTACCCTGCCAGCGCCTCGAACTGCGGTAGTACGGTTTCTTTTAGAAACGGGCGGTAATGCGCCTCGGTCACGCGGACCGGGTGGGCATCCATGCGCGCGATGGCGTCGGCCAGCGCCGTTTCGTCCTCGCGCGGGACCAGGAAGTCGGCGAGTTCCCCCGAGAGTATTTCACGCGGGCCGGAGGGGCAGTCGACGCTGACCACCGGCGTGTCGAGCAGCAGCGATTCGATCAGCGCGCGAGGCAGGCCTTCGGCGTCCGAGGTCAGGATCAAGGCCTTGGCGTGGCGCATGAAGGGGTAGGGGTTGGTCTGGTAGCCGGGTAGGATGACGCGGCCCGCGAGTCCCATGTCCTCGATCATCGCGCGTAGCTTGGCTTCTTCATCGCCTTTGCCTTTCCCCAGCAGCATCAGTGGTGTGGTGACGCCACTGGCTTTGTAGGCGCGCAACAGTCGATCATGGCGCTTGCGTGGTTCGAAGGTGCCGACGTTGATCAAATACTCGCCCTCGGGAATATCCGCCGGCTCCTCGGCCATGCGCAGGAAGGGCGCACGCTCGTAAGGGTTGTAGATGGCGCGAATCTCGGCCGGCTGGAGGCCGATGACATCGAGAAGGTTGTCCTTGACGCCCTGGGAGACGGCGACGACATTGCGCCCGCTATAGAAGTGATGCACTTTGGTGAAGGCCTTGGTGCGTTGTTCGGGATCGCTGAATTTCGCCGAGATATCGCTCTTGATCCAGAACCACAAGTTGGGGAATGTCAGGTGCCGAGTGATCTTGTCGCAGGAGCATGACAGCACGACATCCGGGGCAAAGGCCTTCAAGGCACGTGCGATGCGCGTGGCCTGCCATTTTTCCACCCATACGGTGGAAAATAGCTTGCTGAAACGATTGATGACCCCGAGATTTTCGATCTCCAGACCATCCGGCAGGCGGTGCTCGATTTTATCGCGCAGGATGAAGACCTTGACGACGTGGCCGCGCTGGCGAAGGCCGTCAGCGGTGTAAAGCAGCGATTTCTCCGCGCCGCCGCCGTAAAGATCGGCAATGACGAAGGCAAAACGTTTGGCTGTCATGGTGTCTTCCCTGGTGCATCGATGAGCGCCGATTCCTATAGCGCGAGTTGGTCAACCAGATACGCTTCGGCGAATGCCCGATAACGCTCGCCCTGCAATTTCGTGGGGCTAAGCATGGCCATAATGGTCTGGCGGCGTTGGCGGGCATCTTGCGGCAGGCGTTTGACGTGGGTATCGATCCAGATGATCTCGCCAGCGCCATCGAGCAGCAAGTTGCCATAATGAAAGTCGCGATGATAGTAGCCGTGCCGGATCAGGGCCACGGCGTCATCGCATACACGTTGTAGAAATGCCAAGCGTGCTTCTTCTTCCTGGCGGCGAAAGTAATCCGCGCCGGATTCGCCCCGGTCGAGATGTTCCATGGCCAGCAGCGACCCCAATGGGTTGAGGGGGTTGAGGGCCACGCCGATACCACGGCATTCGATGGCGCGCAGTCCGGCCTGGCGGATACAGGCATTGGCTCGCCATTCCTTGAGGGCATCGAAGCCGCCGAACAGACGTTTTTCGAGGATATCGCGCAGCCACCAGTTGAGTGGTTGACGATGGGCCGTGAATTTGTCGGCGATCAGCTTGAACAGGGTGTTGGAGCGTGGCTCGAGGAAGAAACGACTGCTGCCCACCGCTTCCATTTGTCGTGTCGTGCCGGGTTGCGACAACTCGAGATGGGAAGTGAACGCAAAGCGTGTGCGCATGTAATACCAGCGTGCAACACCATTGAGCGAGACACGATACAACGGCATGAGTGGCGATCCGCCTCGTTCGGGAAACAAGGCGCTAATCCTCGGGAAGTGGGGGGAGGTTGTCAAGGCAATGTCATGACAGGGCTGGCGCCTGCCGTGGTGGCTGGTTACCGTACGCTCAGAGATATGCCCGGATGAGGAAGATGCCATGCTGACGCCCGTGATTCTCGCTGGCGGTAGTGGAACCCGCCTGTGGCCGCTGTCGCGTCGCGATACGCCCAAGCAATTCCTGGCGCTGCTTGGCGAGCGGAGCCTGCTGCAGGCGACGCTCGAGCGCCTTGAGGGGCTCGACGTGGCACGCCCCATCGTCGTCTGCGCGGATGCCCACCGTTTTCTTGTTGCCGAGCAGTTGCGTGAAATCGGTTGCGAGGCAGATATCGTGCTCGAACCCGAGGGACGCGACACCGCGCCGGCGATTGCCATAGCGGCGCTTTGCCAGCAGGCGCGCGAAGCCAGTGCGAACCGTGACGGGCCCCTGTTGGTATTGCCTTCCGATCATCACCTCGAAGACGTGGCGATTTTCCACGACGCATTGAAGACGGCGCTGCCGGCGGCGGAGCGAGGTGATCTGGTGACGTTTGGCATCGTGCCGCGTCATCCAGAAACCGGCTACGGCTACCTGGAGGTGGACGACATCACCGCAGGCCTGCAGCCGCTCAAACGCTTCGTGGAAAAACCGGATGCCGAGCATGCGCGTGATCTTGTCGAAGACGGTCATCATCTCTGGAACAGCGGCATGTTCCTGTTGCGAGGGGATCGTTACCTCGAAGAGCTGAGATATTGGCGACCGGCCATGCATGCCTTGGTGGAGAAGACCTGGACCGGACGTGGGGCAGATCTCGATTTTCTACGTCCCGAGTCGGGCGCGTTTTCTGCATGCGACGCCGAATCCATCGACTACGCCGTCATGGAACATACCCGGGCCGGTGTCGTCGTCCCTCTGGCGTCGGGATGGTCGGATGTCGGCTCCTACCAGGCATTGTGGGACGTCGCGCAGAAAGACGATGACGGCAATCTGCTGCGCGGTGACGTCATCGCGGAAAATACGCGAGACGCCTGGGTACAGTCGCAGTCGCGTCTGGTCGCGACGCTCGGGATCTCGGATCTTGTCGTCGTCGAAACCCCTGACGCCGTGCTGGTGGCGGATCGTCACCGCGTTCAGGAGGTCAAGACCCTGGTCGCGCGTCTGCAATCACTCGGGCGCCAGGAGGGCATCGCTCAGCGACGTGCCTATCGCCCGTGGGGCAGTTACGAATGCGTCGAGCAGGGCGCACGCTTTCAGGTCAAGCATATTCGCGTACATCCCGGTGCCCGCCTTTCGCTGCAACGCCATCATCACCGCGCCGAGCATTGGGTGGTCGTGTCCGGCACCGCGCGGGTGACCCGGGGAGACGAGGTCTTCCTGTTGGGTGAAAATCAGTCCGCGTACATCCCGTTGGGCACCACACATCGTCTGGAAAACCCCGGCCGCATCGAACTGGAACTCATCGAAGTGCAAAGCGGCGCGTATCTCGGCGAGGACGATATCGTGCGTCTTGATGACGACTACCGACGTGGCTGATGAATAGCGTATTGAGTAGCATTCAAGATCAAGCGGAGAGGCTTGATCCGCTCTTGGAGGGCGGTTCAATCGGGCCGCTTGCCGTAGTGGACAAGAGCGAAGGTAATATCGCAAGGACAGCGGCAATGCGACGTTAAGGGTCACATAAGCCAGCTCGGGGACACTTGCAGGGCTATCCACATAGGAAGGAGTGCCCGCATGTTCTCCCTGACTTACCTGCGTCGGCATACTGCCATGCGCCACCTGGGACGACGTCTCGAAAAAGCGGCCAAGAGCTGGGTCTACCGAGCGATTGCGCGAGGTTCGCGCTCAGCTCGCCCAGCTACGCCCGAGGCTATTCATGGTGTTCGGCGTGTCCTGCTGGTACGCCCCAACTTTCGTATTGGCAATGCCGTCATCGGTGCCCGCTTGATCCAGGCCTTTGCCGAGGGGCGACCGGAAATCGATATCGACTACCTGGGAACCGACACCACCCGCGCTCTATTTGAGGGCATGCCGTTGGCCAACTACCACGCTTTGAGTCGCAGCATGCTGGTTCGGCCGTGGCGACTGGTGCAATTGCTTATTCGGCTGAGGCAGAGAAAATACGACTTGGCCATTCAGGTTGGTGATAACTCACTGACAAGCTGGCTTCTCATACGGTTATGCGGTGCCCGCAAGAGTTTGGGACAACGCGGGCGGCTAGAGGCGAGCCATGACTGGGTCACCGATGTATCACCATCTCACGCCCACGAGATAGTCAGTTCTCTGGCGGCCAGCTTGGGTCTGGCGTGTTCCTCTCGTCCATGGTTGGTGGTGTCCGAACAGGAGCGTCGTGTCGCTGCCACCGGACTGACCAGCCTCTCGGGATTACAGGCGTCCATTGGAATCTTCGTCGGTGGCCATCTCGGTAAGCGTTTGCCGCTCGAGTTCTGGCAAGACTTGCTGCGTGATCTCGAGCAACGTCAGAAGCCCTATCTGGTGTTGTTGGGCCCGGAGGAGGAGACCATGCGCACGCCACTGGAGAGTGTCGCTGGCGAGTTCGGTCGAGTGCTTCCTCAGATGCCGCTGCGAGACTTTCTGGGTGTGTTATCCAATCTGGTATGCCTGATCACGCCGGACACGGGGCCCATGCATATGGCTGCCGCCTTGGAGATCCCGGTATTGGCCCTGTTGCAAGTAGAAGGGTCACGCAAGTTTTCGCCTAGAGGCCCCTCAGACTTGATGCTTTTCCAGCCAACTCCGGTCGAGGTTGCTGAGCAGGTGTGCGTCAACTCGGGCCCTGGACTGTCGCAAAAAAAGTATCGCCATAGCAGTTCGCTACTTCTGGCAAGCGATAACGGGTAGGCGGGAAAGGCTCGCCTTGGCGCGCCTTTTGCAATTCATGGGGTGCTCCAGACGATGGTGGCTTCCAGCCCATGTTCAGGGCGGTTGCGCAGTTGGAGTGTCGCCTGCTGGCGCTGGGCCAGTTCGACGACGATGGAAAGTCCCAGGCCGCTGCCGGTGGTGCGTTGGTCGGAGGCGCGACGGAAACGCTCGGTCACCTTCTCGAGCAGTTCGTCGGGGATGCCGGGACCGCTGTCACGCACGCTCAACTGGGCGATGCCTGACGCGGTTTCGCTGAGTTCCACCTCGACATGGCTGCCTTCCGGCGTGTAGCGCAGGGCGTTATCGAGCAGGTTGCGGAAAAGGATGCCGACTTCGGTTTCATCGGCATGCACGCGCAATTGTTTGAGCCCTTCGAGCGTCAGCTGTTGCCGGCGCTCATGGGCGAGGGGCCACAGGTCGGCCATGAGTTCGATGACGATGGGGTAGAGGTCGATTGGGCTGGTGTGGCTATCCGGTGTGCGATCCAGCCGCGCCAGTACCAATAGTTGTTCGACGACACGTTGCAAACGATCGACGCCGGTATAAGCCTTTTGCAGCGATGCGGTTTCGCCGGCCTTGACGTTGTCCAGGTGGATACGCAGTGCGGCCAGCGGGGTACGTAATTCATGCGCGGCGTCCGCGGTGAAGCGCCGTTCACGCTCCAGGGTTTCGCCCAGCCTGTCGATGAAGTCATTCAGCGAGTGACGCAGTCCCGCGAGTTCGCGGGGAACATCGAGCTCGATGTGTCGAAGATCACGGGCATGTCGTCCTTGTACCTGGTCCGAAAGACGCCGAATAGGGGTCAAGCCACGGCGGATGATACGGTTCATCAGCCACAACATGAGCGGCAACAGGACTAGCATGGGAATGAGGTTGTTCCAGGTGATGCGTTCGACGATCTCGCGCTGGAAATTGCCACGTTGGCCCATGCTGATCCACAGCTTGTGGCGCTCATCGAACGTGCTGAAGACACGCCAGCGGTGGCCGGCGTAGTCGACCCAGCGGAAACCTTCTTCGTCGGGTGCGGGAAAAGGCGCATCCTGTGTCCACTTCCCCTGAAGCAGACGTGGTGTCTTGTCGGGTTCCCAGAATCCCAGCGCGAGTTTGCGTTCTTCCTCGTGATAGAGCTTGGCTGACGTGGCGTCATCGCTTGCGAGTGTGACGGGTTTGCCATCGTGGTAGGCGCGTGCAGGATGATCGGGAATGCTGAGATGGTTGGCCAGTCGCGCGAGTTCGGCATCGCTGGCGTCTTCCGGTAGCTGGCCGGCGACGATACGGCTGTGGAGGCTGAGCTGGGTGTCGAGCATTTCTTCCAGCTCGTGATCGGTAATCAAATACGAGGCGAGCACCGCCACGCCGCCGGACACGACGAGGACCAACGTCAGCGTGCGGAGCAGATAATAACGAATGGATGTCATGTCGCGTGGCGATCCAGACGATAACCGATACCGCGGACGGTCATGATGAGCGATTTGCCGAGTTTCTTGCGCAGATGGTGAACATGGACCTCCACCGCGTTCGAGGCGACTTCTTCTCCCCAGCCATAGAGAAGACTTTCCAGCCGAGGGCGTGAGAGCACCTTGTCGGGATGACGCGCCAATTCGAGCAATAGGGCGTATTCGCGCCGCCCCAGCGTGACATCAAGCCCTTGCCAGCTCACACTGTGGCTGGCCTCGTCGATGCTCAAGGCGCCGACTGTCAGAGTGTGTGACGCGCGGCCTTCGGCGCGTCGAGTGATGACGCGCAAGCGTGCGAGTAATTCCTGCAGATTGAAGGGCTTGAGTACATAATCGTCGGCGCCGGCATCGAGCCCACGTATACGTTCCTCAACGGCGTCGCGCGCGGTGAGGATGAGGATCGGCAGTGAGGAAGCTTCACGCAGGCGCTCAAGCACTGTCATGCCATCCATATCGGGGAGGCCCAGATCGAGAATCATGGCGCTGAAAGATTCATTATGCACCGCCTCGATGGCGTGATGGCCTTCGGTGAACCAGTCCACGGTATAAGCATCACGGGCGAGTGCGGTCTTGATGCCATCGCCCAGCAGGGGATCGTCTTCGACCAAGAGTATACGCATGGGGCCTCCTTGTAACTGGCGCCAGCGTAGCATGATGCATGAAGCTTAAATGTTTCTTAAGGGGCGTTTAGCCCAGTGGCCCGCCGACAACGGTCTTCTCGAGCCCCGCGATGATGGCGTCGCCGTCTGCGTGGGCGAGTTCGTCATACCAGGCTTGGGTATTTTCGGGGTCCAGGCCATGGATCATCGCCGCGCGCTTGCGAGCGCGGGAGACGATCTCGCCGACGCGCTCGACACGTGACGCATCGTAGTGCGTCAGTGCCGTGGCAATCGCCGTCGAGGTGTCGGTGTGCTCATCGAGAGCGTGTTGTATGGCCTCGGCCAGCACCCAGGCATCTTCCATGGCCTGGCAGCCGCCCTGGCCGAGATCCGGCGCCATGCCGTGCGCGGCGTCTCCGAGTAGCGCTACACGGCGCGCGGTGAGCGTATCGAGGGGCGGGATGTCGTGGATTTCGAGGCGCGCCATGCGCTCGGGATCGAAGCGCTCGATCAAGGCTTGTACCGGCCTGGCCCAGCCGGCGAAATGCTCGCGCAGTTCATCGCGATAGTGCTGCGGTTCGTTCGCTATCCCGGCAGGCAGGGGCACGTCGAAGAAACAGTAGAATTCCTGCGCGTCTTGGTCGTTACCGCCGCTGCCCATGGGCATCAGCGAGACGCGCTTGGCGTCGCCGACGTATTGGTCCCAGTTGTCAAGCGGTGCCAGATCATCGTCGGCGGGCACGCGCACGTTCCAGTTGACGTACCCGACGTACTGACGTTCCACGGCGTGTCCCGTGATCTTGCCGCGTAGCCGCGAGTGCGTGCCATCGGCGACCACCAGCAAGTCGGCGTGGAGGCTACCGCCATCCTCGAAATGTGCCGTGATGCCGTCGTCCGCCAGCGTGTAATCGTTGCAGCAACGCCCGAGCTGGATATGCGCCTCGCCTACTGCGTCGAAGAGTGTTTGCTGCAAGGCGGCGCGCGCGATGGGGCAGGCGCGTTGCCCAACCGCCTCGAACAGTGGCGCAAGACTGAAATCGGTCAGGGTCTGCCCGTGGTGGGTGAGATAGCGCATGCGAGTCATCTCGCCGCTGAGCCGCTCGATGGTCTCGCCGAGCCCCAGGCGGTGCATGATCTTGACTCCGTTGGGCCATAGAGAAATGGCCGCGCCTATCGGGCGTATCTCCTGGACACGCTCGACGACGGTGACCCGGTGGCCCCGGTGTTGAAAGGCAAGCGCGGTACTCAGTCCGCCCATCCCCGCGCCGACGATGAGGACGTGCAAGGGAGAAATGTGTTGTGTTGAGCGAGACATGGCGAACTCCTTCAATCGATTGTTATGGGTTACGAGATTGTTATGGCTTACGAAGGCTGATTGGGTGCCGTGGCGCGTGGCGTCGCGTCGTCGGGCTCCTTGGCATCCTCGCTGCTGCCGGGCAGCAACAGGGTGCACAGGATGGCGGTCAACCCGCCGGTGGTGATCGGCGAAGAGAAGATGCGTTCGGCGGTCTCGGGCAGCCCGGCGAGGGCTTCGGGGACGAGCTGGACACCTAGCCCCATGCCCAGCGACACGGCGATGGTCATGATCGTCTTGCGGGTCATCGTCTGGTCGCTGAGGATGCGGATGCCGGAGACGGCGATCAGGCCGAACATCAAGGTCGTCGCGGCGCCGAGCACGGGGCGTGGAATGAACTGCAGCAGGGTGCCGAGCGCAGGGATGAGTCCCAGCAATAGCAGGATGACCGCGACGTAGCGCCCCACATGGCGGCTGGCCACGCCGGTCAACTGCACGACGCCGGTATTCTGGCTGAAGGTAGTGTTCGGGAACGTATTGAACAGTGCCGCGATCAAGGAGTTGACGCCATCGGCCAGCACGCCGCCGCGTATCCGGCGTTGATAGACCCCACCGCTGACGGGTTCGCCGGAGGCGCGTGACGTGCCGGTGAGATCGCCGACGGTCTCGATGGCGGTGACCAGGAAGATGAACGCCACGGGGACGAAGGCCGTCCAGTCGAAGCCGATACCGAAGCGCAGCGGTTGCGGCAGGGCGAACCATTCAAGTGTCTCTGGACCACCTTCGAACTGACCGGTGAACGCGGCCACGAGACAGCCGATGACGAGCCCGAAAAAGACCGAGCCGATGCGCAGCCAGATGTGTCGGGACATCTGACAGGCCAATACGACGATGATCACCAGCGCCGCCAGGCCCAGGTTGGAGAGGCTGCCGAAGTCCTCGGTGCCGACCCCGCCGGCCATGTCGGTGACGCCGACCTTGACCAGCGAGAGGCCGATCAAGGTCACGACCACGCCGGTCACGGTGGGCGTGATGATGCGCTTGAGGCGGTGCAGCATGCCGCCGAGTGCGATTTCGATGAAACTGCCCACGGCACAGACGCCGAGTAACGTCGCGATGACGGCTTCGTCGCTGGCGCCGCCGGCACGCGCGGTTTCGCCGGCGGCAATCAACGCGGCCACGAACGAGAAACTCGTCCCCTGAACACTCAAGAGCCCCGATCCGAGCGGCCCGAGGCGCTGGGATTGCACCCATGTCGCCACGCCCGAGACGAACAGCGCCATGCTGATCAAATACGACATGTACTGACCGAGCCCCAGGGCGCTGCCTACGATCAGGCTGGGCGCGATGATCCCCACGAAGCTGGCGAGTACGTGTTGCACGGCGGCGAGCAGTGAGGCCAGGGGCCCGGGGCGATCCTCGAGTCGGTAGAGGGGTTGATCGACTGACATGGCTTGGCTCCTTGTGCCCGAACATGCGGCGGGCTTTATGTATACAAAATTATGCTGCAATGCATAAGCAATAGGAGTGCCAAGTGTGGGATATTGCCAGGCTCGCCGCATGCATGGGCGCTGGCAAGGGGTGGCGCCTCATGACGAGGCAGGCGTGCGCTCCATTGGTGCTCCGTGGCAATCATGTGCATCACGTTGGTGCACTAGGTCGCCATCGGCCCAAGTGGCGTACACGCACCGGTCATCTCCCAGCATCATCAGCGCGAAGAGCCGTTCGCCGAGTGTGTCGGCGACCTGAGCACGGCGCGCCATGAGAGGTGTAGCGGCAAGATCCAGCACCACCAGGTCGGCTTCGTGTCCGGCGTGCACGCGCCCGATACAGTGATCGAGGTGCAGTGCCCGTGCGTTGCCCAGCGTAAGCCGATAGAGCCCCTGCCAGGCGGTCAGGGGTTGGCCAAGCAAGGCACCGACCTGATAGGCGCCTTGCAGCGTCGTCAGGCCGCATAGCCCGGTGCCGGCGCCCACGTCACTGGCCAGCGAGGTGATGACGCCGGCGTTACGGGTGGCGAGGCGATCGAAGAGCCCGCTGCCCAGAAACAGGTTGGATGTCGGCGAGAAGGCGATATTGGCACCGGCATCGGCAAGCCGCGTGCGCTCGTCTTCGGAGAGATGAATGCCGTGCGCGTAGGTACTGCGCGGACCGACCAGCCCGTAGCGTTCGTAGACGGCGAGATAGTCCCGACATTCGGGAAACAGCTCGGCGACCCAGGCGAGCTCGCCCCGATTTTCCGAGAGATGGCTCTGTAGATACAGGCTTGGGTCGTTGCGCAGTACGCCACCCACGGCATCGAGCTGTTCGCGACTCGATGTCGGCGCGAAACGCGGCGTCAGCGAATACGCCAGACGATCCTTGCCGTGCCAGTCGGCGATGAGCCGTTCGCTATCGCGAATACCGCCGGTGGCGGTGTCGGTGAGCGCCTCCGGGGCGTGACGATCCATCAGCACCTTGCCCGCGAGCAGGCGCAGCCGCCGTTGCTGGGCGGCACTGAAGATGCTGTCTACCGAGCCTGGGTGAGAGGTGCAGAAGACCTGGGCGGTGGTGGTGCCGCCACGCAGCATCTCGTCGAGAAAGCGCTCGGCGACGTCTGCGGCATGGGCGCGTTCGGCGAAACGGCATTCGGCGGGGAAGGTGTAGTCGTTGAGCCAGTCGAGCAATTCACGGCCGAACGAGGCGATGATATCGAGTTGCGAATAGTGCACGTGGCTGTCGATGAATCCCGGCATGATCAGCTTGCCGCGGTAGTCGACGAGCTCGATCTTTTCGGGCACATGCGCGGCGAGGACGGAAAAGTCGTCGACCGCGCGAATGCGGCCATCTTCTACCCACACGGCGCCGTCCTCCCAATAGCGCAGGCTATCGGCTTGCGGGGTGGGCGCTTCGCCGGGATCGGCGTCGAAGGTCAGCACGGCGCCGCGTAGTAGTCGGGAGTGAGGCATGGAAACGCTCTTGTAAACAGGAAATGACGAAAACGATTCTGCTGTCGACCTTAGAGGTGCACACCTTGGCCGGTCGTCTGGTGCCAGGTAGTGGGCGTTACTCCGTGTTGTGACGCGTGGGACTCGGCCGGAGCGAAGGTCAGTAATTCGGCGGCGATGGCCAACGCGATCTCATAGGGGCGCTTGCCACCCGCGCCGGGGATGCCGATCGGGCAGCGTACCCGCGCCAGCGCGGTCGTGTCGTGCCCGGCATCGCGCAGGAGATGCTGGAAACTCGCCCACTTGCTTTGCGAGCCGATCAAGCCGATGGAGGTCACGTCGGCATGACTGAGCAGGGCGTCGATGAGGCGGCGGTCCTGGGCGTGATCGTGGGTCATGACGAGCGCATGGACACCGTGCGGCAGGCTTTCCAGGGCCGTCTCGATGGCGTTCTCGTCGAGGCGATGGCAATCGACGCATGGCGAGGGCGAAAGTGCTGCGAAGGCGTCGGCACGACTGTCGAACCAGTGTATCCGCCAGGCAAGCGGTGTCAGCAAGGGCACGAGCGCCTGGGCGACGTGGCCTGCACCGAATATGGCGATGTGCTGCTCGGCGCCCGCGAAACACTCGAACAGCAGGCTGACATGCCCACCGCAACATTGTCCGCTGCGGCCGCCCAGGGGGAAGGCTTCGAGACGTGGTGTGGTCGTCTGCTCGCCACGTTCGCTGGCGGCGAGCATGTCGCGCGCGCAGGCGATGGCCTGGTACTCGAAACGCCCGCCGCCAAGCGTGTCGTGGCTGGTCTCGGCAGTCACCACCATCTTGGCACCGGGCTCGCGCGGCGTGGAGCCTTCGGCGCCGACCACGCTGATCAACACATGGGGCGCGGCATCGGCCTGCAGGAGGTGCAGGGCGCTGTGCCAGTTCTCGGCGCTCATCGTGGCGTCTCCGCTGGTGTCTTCGTTTCAGGGGCCTGGCGCAGGGCCTGAGCCGCGAAGAGCACGCGCTCCGGCGTGGCCGGCGTATCCAAAGCGGGGCTCACGCGATAATCGGCGAGGCTCGATAATGCGTCGCGTAGCGCCGACCATACCGAGATCGCCAACATGAAGGGCGGCTCGCCCACCGCCTTGGAGCGGTACAAACTGGCCTGCGAATTGGGGTGCCCCTCGAGCAGCGAGACGCGAAAGTCGGGCGGGGTATCGCCGATGGTGGGAATCTTGTAGGTCGCCGGCCCATCGCTCAGCAAGCGACCGGTGGCGTCCCACTTTAGCTCCTCGCTGGTTAGCCAGCCCATGCCTTGAATGAACCCACCTTCGACCTGGCCCGTGTCGATCGCCGGATTCAGCGAGTCGCCGACGTCGTGCAGAATATCCACGCGGGTGACGCGATATTCGCCGCTCAGCGTGTCGACAACGACCTCCGACACCGCCGCGCCATGCGCGTAATAGTAGAAGGGGCGGCCTTGGCCGGTGGCGCGATCGTAATGGATCAACGGCGTGGCGTAGAACCCTGTCGCCGAGAGCGACACGCGCCCCAGGTAGGCGGCCTGGATGAGTTCCCCCCAGGCGATGCGGCGCTCGTTCTCGCCGTGGCCGGCAACGAGCTCACCGTCTTCCAGACGCATGTTATCTCGGACGGAGAGCGGTTCTGGAAGCTGGTCTGTAAAGAAATGCTCGGCGGCGAAATCGAAAAGCCGTTCGCGCACCTGGATGGCCGCGTTGCGGGCCGCCATGCCGTTGAGATCGGCGCCGCTCGACGCCGCGGTCGGCGAGGTGTTGGGCACTTTGTCGGTGCGTGTAGCGGAAATACGTACGGTGCTGTTATCGAGTCCCAGCTCGCGGGCCACGACTTGGCCGACCTTGGTGTGCAATCCCTGTCCCATCTCGGTGCCGCCGTGATTGATCATCACGCTGCCATCGGTATAGATGTGCAAAAGCGCGCCGGCCTGATTGAGGTGCTTGGCGGTGAACGAAATACCGAATTTCACCGGTGTCAGCGCCAACCCCTTCTTGAGGACTGAACTTTGGGCATTGTAGGCGCGGATGGCATCGCGACGTGCCCAGTAGCCGCTGTCTGTTTCGAGTCGCGAAACGATCTCGTGCAGCAGCGCGGTCTGCTCGACGTGTTGTCCGTAATGAGTGACGTCTCGGCCGGGGCGATAAAGGTTGCGCTTGCGGATCGTCAGTGGATCTTCACCCAGATGCCGCGCGATATCGTCCATGGCGCGCTCGACGATCATCATGCCCTGGGGGCCGCCGAAGCCTCGAAAAGCGGTATTGGATGGATTGTGCGTCCGCGCGGGAATTCCGGTCACTCGGGCGTCACCCAGGGAGTAGGCGTTGTCGGCATGGAACATGGCGCGGTCGACGATGGCTTCGGACAAGTCCGGCGAGTGGCCGCAATCGCCGATGGTCGTGATCTCGCCTCCCAGCAATATGCCCTGGGTGTCGACTCCCAACCGATAGCGGTTATGAAAGGGATGTCGCTTGCCGGTGGCGCGCATGTCGTCGCCACGCGGCAGGCGCAGGCGAATGGCGCGACCGGTGCGGCGGGCCAGCAGCGCGGCCAGGCACGCCCATGGCGCAGCCTGGGTTTCCTTGCCGCCGAAGCCGCCGCCCATGCGACGCACTTCAACTGTCACGGCATGAAACGCCACACCCAGCACTTCGGCAATGAGTTTCTGCACTTCACTGGGATGCTGGCTGGAGGTATGCACAATGACGCCATCGTCCTCGTTGGGCAGTGCCAGACAGGCTTGCCCCTCGAGGTAGAAATGCTCTTGCCCGCCGACGAACTGCTCGGCCTCGAGCACGTGAGCGGCATCGGAAAGTGCCTGTTGCCAGTCACCGCTTTGCTGGACATGCGGAGGGCGGACCCATTCCTCGGCCTCGGCGGCGGCAACGGCGTCGAGCTGTGCGGGCTGAGCATCGATTTCGATCTCGGCAAGTGCTACGGCGCGGCGGGCCGCCTTGAAATCGGTGGCGGCCACTGCAAACAGCGGCTGCCCGACATAGCGCACCTCGTCATCGGCGAATAGCGGGTCACCCGGAAACACGGGGCCCACGTCGGTCTTTCCGGGGATATCGACGACGGTGATGATATCGATGACGCCGGGGGCGCGGCGTACCGCGTCGAGATTCATCCGTGTAAGCCTGCCGCGTGCGGTCGGGCTCAGCCCCACCGCGACATGTATCGCATCTGACGGTGCGGCCTGATCGTCGAGATATCGCGCACGGCCGGTGACATGCAACGTGGCGCTGTCATGCGCGGGGGCATGGCGGACGTCTGTCTGTGCTGCGGGACGGCCGGGTGTTTCTGGCCCGGCCGGCGGGCGTGAGAGATCAGTGAGCGTACGCATCGAGGCAGACCTCCTGGTCGGCGTCGTGGTCGATCGTCAGGCGCAGGCGTTCGAGTAAATTGGCAGCCGCGAGTCGTCGGTAGGCGGCGGAACCACGCACGTCGTCGAGCGGATTGAAGTCGCGCGCGAGGGCTTGGCGAGCCGCATCGAATGTCGTCACTTCGGGAGGGTGTCCCTCCAGGGCGGCTTCGGTAGCCTGGGCGCGCCGTGGTGTGGCATCCATGCCACCGAAGGCCAGGTGAACATCGTGCAGACAGCCATTTTCCTGGCGCCAGGAAAAGGTGCCGAGCACTGCCGATATATCGTCCTCACGGCGCTTGGAGAGTTTCCAGACCTCGAGATGCTGGTCGCTTTCGGGGCGCGGCAGAAAGATGGCGCGGATGAATTCGCCGGGCGCGAGGGCGGTGCGCTTGTAGCCGAGAAAGAAGGCTTCCAGAGGCATTTTGCGGGCGCCATCGGGACCTTCCAGGGCCAAGTGGGCATCGAGCGCGAGCAATACCGGTGGTGTATCGCCGATGGGTGAAGCATTGGCGATGTTACCGCCCAGAGTGCCGCGATTGCGGATCTGCGCGGAGCCCAGGCGCCGTAAAAGCCGAGCGAACGCGGGGTAAACCTCGTCGAACAGCGGTTCGAGGCGCGCGTAGGTGACGCTGGCGCCGATCCACCAGCCGTCGGGCGTCTCGTCGATTGCCTGCAATTCGGCGACGCGGCTGACGTCGATCAGATTCTCGAAGGCTTCGAGCCGTTGCGTGGCCTCGAGCCACAGGTCGGTGGCCCCGGCGACCAGGCGCGCCTCCGGATATTGACGGCGTAGCGTGTGCAAGGTCTCCAATGTGTTCGGGATGGCATAGCCAGTGGCCTCGAGCGTGTTCTCCAAGGCCGTGACATCGTTGTCGAGCCTTGGGTCATCCGCCCAGGGCGGGCGTACATCGGGTTGATCGGCCATGTGGCGTGCGGCCTTCTGGATGGGGCGGTAGCCCGTGCAACGGCATAGATTGCCGCCCAACGTTGCTTCGAGGCATGCATCGTCAAGCGCGACCGGCGCCTGGCGCTGGCGCTCGTGAAGCGTGAACAGCGACATGACGATGCCCGGGGTGCAGAAACCGCACTGGCTGGCATGGCAATCGACCATGGCTGCCTGGACGGGATGCAAGGCATCGCCGCGCGCGAGCCCTTCGACGGTGACGAGATGTCGGCCCTGCAGTTGGTGGGCCGGGGTGATGCAGGCATTGGTACTGTGATAGTGCAGGCGGCCGTCGCGGTCGGTGTCGCCGATGGCGACGGTGCAGGCGCCGCAGTCGCCCGAGGCGCAGCCTTCCTTGGTGCCGGTTCGCTGCAATTCATTGCGCAAGAGCTCCAGAATGCTGGTCTCCGGCGCTAGCGATGCGCAGCGTTGCGCTTCGCCATTGAGATAAAACTCGATCATCGGAGTGTCCATCGGGTTGTCGTTGTGATCCGAGGTGCGCACTGCACATGTCGATATGACCATTTGGTCAACTCTGCTAAGCCTTAATCAAAATGCCGCGTATGACAAGTCTCTTTTGCGTTTGTTTGTCGCGCGCCGAGGTGAGCCAGGTCGATCGCTGGACTGCGGCGCCATGGGACGTTGATGTGCGTTGCACTGGTGACGCTCGCTGGGGCAGACTTCCATACCGGCAGACGAAGAGAGCGGCCATGACATCGATGAATTCGTCCGGGTTGGGAACGCGGGCGCGCAACGAAAGCATGATTCTCGAGGCGGCTGAACGCGTGTTCGCGTGCCATGGTTATCGAGGTGCGAGCGTGCAGGCCATCGCCGAAGCGGCTGGGCTGCCTAAGTCCAACGTGCTGTATTATGTGGGCAGCAAGCGCAAACTGTACGTGGCGCTGCTCGAGCGTATGATGGCGCGCTGGAACGCCATGCTCGACGATATCGGCGAGGACGATGATCCGGGCGAGGTGCTGGAAGGCTTCATCCGTAGCAAGATGCGTCTGACGCGGCAGCATCCCCAAGGTTCTCGGTTGTTTGCTGCCGAGGTGCTTCAGGGTGCGCCTTTTCTGCAGGAATACTTACACGGCGAGCTACGCGAGTGGGTGCGCTCGCGGGCGCGCGTTTTCGAGCGCTGGGCGGAAAAGGGCCTGATGGATCCCGTCGATCCGGTGTGGCTTATCTTCTTGATCTGGTCGGCCACCCAACATTATGCGGATTTCGAGGCTCAGATACTGGGCATTACCGATCAAACGGCGCTTGGGGAAAGCGACTACCGTGCGATCACCGATTTTTTGTGCCACGTCATTCTCAAGGGATGTGGCGTTCGACCACCATCCGACGTTGACAGTGAACGTCACTATCAAGATATCCAGGGTGAGGAGACAACATGAAACTTTGGGGCATCTTGCTCCTGGTCAGCGGCGGCTTGCTCGATGATTCATCGTCGCTGCCAGCGCAGCCCCCCGATACGCCCAGGGCGATCACGGCGCAGATCGCACGCGATCATCTGCAATGGACGTCGGCGACCGATGAGGAGATGTATCTGGCTCAGGCGAGCGTCAGGAAGCTCCTCAAGTATCCCGCTACCGCGGTTTTCCGCGATATCCACGCCGTCGGCCCTCGCGTTGGCGGGCCGTCGAATCGCGTGGTGTGCGGGCAGGTCAATGCACGTTGCGAACGTGGCGATTATCTAGGGTATCGCTTGTTCGTGGCACGCCAAGGTGCGCAGGCCGCGATCATGTCGTCGAGTTTGCATCGCAGTGGATGGGACCCTAACGCCGTGGCGGCAGCCTTGATCGAATGGCAGAAGATGGCATGACCGGTACTGGGATGCATGGGGCTGTGTGCATGATGATGCGTTCAGCCCTATGTAACTCGGTTTCGTACAGGAATCTAACGGTTTTGGAGATGCCATGAAAGAACTACCCGGAGCACTGCTCGGCATCATGGTCGGGCTGGTTGCGTGGTTGGTGGTGGGCAATGTGCTGGCGGGCGTCATTGCCGGTATCGCTGGCGGAATCGGGTGGGATCTATGGCGTCACCGGTAGAGGCATCATGGATGACTATTTGGCGCTGAAGCGTCATGCGTGTGTAGTCGAGACGGCTTGGCAGAAATGACCAAGCCGTTTAGGGATGATCATTCCACGCTCGGGTCGTCGTCCGCGTCGCCTGCCTTGACCTCGTTGTCGGATGCTTTCATTCGCTGACGCTCGGCTTCGGCATGTTCCATGCTTTGGTAAAGTCCTAGGCTCACGCCCGTGTCGCTATCATAGACTTCATAGCGGACGTCGTTCTCGTCGGGGCCGGCGATTTTCCGTATCTCAATAGCGTCATGCAGCATGTGTTGGACCTCGCTGGAATTGCAGTAACCGAACGTGGGACTCGTCATGCTGACGAGTGTTCCAGGCGATCATCACCATGATGCTAACACAACGCAAAACCGCCGCTATAGTTGACCTATAAGCGGCGGTTTTTCTTCAATCTTTTGGTCGGAGCGACTGGATTCGAACCAGCGACCTCTGCAACCCCATTGCAGCGCGCTACCAAGCTGCGCCACGCTCCGATGACGTTCTACCGGAAGGCCTTCAAATAGGTGCCGCCCGTGGAACGCTGCGTATACTACCTTGGCTTCCGGGAAATGAAAACCCTTGATAGCGCTTTTTTTTCAACTGCTTGCCAGTACCCGGTCATGATGAATGTCGGCGACGAAAGGTATAAGGCATTGTGGTGACACGCCATGAATTGAGGTATACTAGGGCGTGGGTTAGACGAAAGATGTAGAATGTGGCCGGTTTCATGTGGAGATGTCGCAATGCCTCTTATTGCAGGAATGAGCGTGCTGCTGGGATGTCAGTTTCTTGGCGAAATCCTGGTGCATGGACTTCAACTTCCCATACCTGGCCCCGTCGTGGGCATGGTAGTGCTGCTGGTTGGGCTGCTGATCAATGGACGCGTACCTAAGGGGCTGCGCACGAGCGGTGAAGGACTGCTGCGTTATTTGACGTTGCTCTTCGTGCCCGCGGGGGTTGGCATCATGGTGCATTTCGACCTTATCAAGGCGGATTTCTGGCCCATCATCGTAACGCTCGTGGTGTCGACCGCCTTGACCTTGGCTGTCACGGCAAAAGTGATGTCGTGGTTGACGCGTTCGGTACCCAAAGACCCACGTGATGAATGGCGGGAGGAGCACTCATGAGCCTTCCCACTCTCGATCAGCTTTGGGTGTATCTGTCCGCTAGTCCTTTATTGTATTTGTTGGTGACGTTCCTGGCTTTTATGGGGGCGAGTTATATCAACCGTCTTCTGGGGGGTACGCCTTTCCTGCATCCGGTCGTGCTTACCATCGTGCTGATCATTGGCTTTCTGACGCTGACAGATACCGATTATGCGACGTACTTCGAAGGCGCTCAGTTCATCCATTTCCTTTTGGGCCCCGCGACCGTTGCCTTGGCGATTCCCTTGTATGACTATCGGGAACGTGTCAGGCGTATGCTGGTGCCGATATTGCTCAGTTGCGTCGCGGGGATCGTGACGGCGGTGACGTCAGCGGTGGGTGTCGCGATGCTCATGGGGGCCAGTCGTGAAACCGTGTTGACGCTGTCGCCCAAGTCGGTGACATCACCTATCGCGATGGGCATCGTCGAGAAACTGGGCGGCATTCCGTCGCTTGCTGCGGGGATGGTTCTGATCACAGGGTCCCTTGGGTGTGCCTTGGGTCCTGCCATCTTCCGCCTGGTCAGGGTGCGCGATCCCAGTGTTCAAGGCTTTACCATGGGCCTGGCGGCACATGGTTTCGGAACGGCCTATTCCTTTTCTTCGATTGGCGCAGTGGCGGGTGCCTTTGCGGGACTTGCGATGGGCCTGACGGGGCTACTGACGGCCTTCATTCTGCCGCCTTTGGTGCACCTTTTTGGTCTTTAATTATTTATACCGTTACCTTTGAACCTTCTTGGAAAGTTGAAAAACCAAGATGGCAACGCCTGATGGGGGCGTTGCCATACGTCGATATTACAAAACGTCTTGATCGTTTATATCATGCGTCGTTCACGCCCATAGAACGCGTAACAGGGATACGGTAATCAGCGTGATCAGTAGAGTGCCGACGATGTTGAGCAGCAGTCCGGCGCGGATCATCGATTGAATCTTCATATGTCCCGTCGCGAAAACGATGGCATTGGGTGGGGTCGCGACCGGCATCATGAAGGCACAGCTGGCGGCGATTGCGGCGGGGACCGTGATCAGTAACGGGTCCATGTCCAGCGAGATGGCGAGCGCACCGAGAAGTGGCAGAAAGGCCGCTGCGGTGGCCGTGTTCGAGGTGACCTCGGTCAGGAAGATGATGACCAATACGATGATGCCCACCAGCATCAACAACGGAAACACGCTGAAGATCGACAGCTGTTGAGCGATCCATTCGGCCAGGCCGGAGCTCTTGATCATCCCTGCTAACGCTAGCCCGCCGCCGAAGAGCAGCAGTACACCCCAAGGAAGCTCCTTGGCGCTATCCCAGTCGAGCAGCGCGCCGCGTGCCTTGTCTCCACTAGGAACGAGAAACAGCCCAATACCGGCGGCCAGAGCAATGGTGGTATCCGATAGCCAGTCGAGCCCGACTTGATTCAAGAGTGGGCGCAGCATCCAGGTGGCGGCGGCAATGAGAAAGATCAGGCCGACGCGGCGCTCGGCGGCGGTCATGGTGCCTAGCGATTCGAGTTCGCGGCGAATCATCTCCCCGCCATCGTCGCTTTGTTGCAAATCGAACCCTTTGTAAGTCAACCACCACCATGTCACGGCCATCATCACGATGCTGACCGGCAAGCCGATGGTCATCCATTGGGCGAAGCCGATATCGATGCCTTCGCCGGAGAGGTACCCCGCGAGCAAGGCATTGGGTGGGGTGCCGATGAGTGTGGCGACGCCGCCTATACTGGCAGAATAAGCGATGGCAAGTAGCAGGGCGGTGGCGTAGCGCGAGACTTCACGTGAGTCGCCATCGCCCAGCAAGCTGACGACGGACATGCCAATGGGCAGCATCATGATGCTGGTGGCAGTATTGGACACCCACATGCTGATGAAGCCTGTGGCAATCATGAACCCCGCGATTTGCTGGCGTGGTTTCTGACCGACGATGCTGAGGACTTTCAAGGCGATGCGTCGATGGAGGTTCCAGCGCTGCATTGCGATGCCCAGTAAGAAGCCCCCCAGGAAGAGATAGATGATAGGGTCGGCGTAACTGGCTGCCACGGCATCGAGTTCGTCGATGCCCAGTACCGGGGCGAGTACCATGGGCAGCAATGAGGTCGCGGGGATGGGGATGGCCTCGGTGGCCCACCATGTGGCCATCAGCAGTGCAAAGCCGACACATGCCCATGCCGGTGACGACATGCCGGCTGGTGCGGGCACGACCAGGCATAGTATGACCCATAGCGGCCCCAGCCCTAGTCCGATTTGCGCGGCATTGAGACCGCGGGAGTCCTCAGTAGTCTCGTTCATGAATTGCTTCCCTGAAGGCGGCGAATGATTAATGGGCTTACGATTCCCGACATGCTACTAAGGTATTAAGCTTTGGTGGCTTAGCCATTGGTCTAAGTCGCTTGTCCGGTCTTCTCGGCGTGGCTTGTTGCAACGCGGCAAGCTCGGTAATGTCCGCGCTCTTTGCCGGTTAACTAACGTATTCGATTTGAGGTGCGAGCATGTCCGTAGTGGTGGGCTGGAGCTTGGTGGTGTTGGCGGTGCTCGTCGTCGCTGGTTTGGTGGGTTATGCATGGCGACTGTGGCGAGAAGTGCAGCGCCGTGAGACGGCACGGCGTGAGGAAATCGACCGCGCCCATCGCAATTGCCTCGAGAGTCTCGAGGCGATCGCGACGGCCATGTTGGGGGATCAGGTCGACCTGGTGGAGGGGGCGCTTCGCTGCAAGGTGCTGCTCGATATCATCGATCCCGCGTTGCTTGAACGCGGGGATTTCAAGGTCTTTGCCGAGATTTATCGGCGCACGGAGCATCTACACACGCATTCTTCGCGTCAGGACTTGTCGGCAAAACAGCGCTTTGCGGAGGATCGCGAGCGCATCGCGCTGCAGGAAGAACGCTATACGGCGCTCCATGAGGCGGCGCAACAGGTTCTGGCCTTCAAGCGTGAGTGGCCGACAGGCTTGCAGTGAACCAAGACGTAGAAGGGAGCAGGGCATGGGAAATCGATTTATGTCGCTTGACCCCACGGAGATTCGCCGGCGTTTGCACGCTGAGCCAGAGTTGTCGGGACAAGAAGTCGATACGGCGCGGCAGATCATCGAATGGCTTGAAGAGGCCGGAGCGACGCGCATCGTGACAGGCTTGGGAGGGCATGGCGTAGCGGGTGTTTTTGCCGCTGAGAGACCTGGGCCGCGGGTGATGTTTCGTGCCGAGCTCGACGCGCTTCCTATAGGTGAGACCGCAGAGGTGGCATGGCGATCGAAATGCGAGCACGTGGCGCATAGCTGCGGCCACGATGGTCATATGGCGACATTGCTCGGGCTCGCGCAGCGTTTGTCGAAAAATCCGCCTGAACGTGGCGAAACGGTACTGCTTTTCCAGCCCTCCGAAGAGACGGGGCGAGGCGCGCGGGGCGTCGTCGAGTCGTCACATTTCGAGGAGCTCGCCCCCGATCATGTCTTTGCGCTGCATAACTTGCCAGGTGAGCCGTTAGGTGAAGTGTCAGTACGAGCGGGGGCGTTCACGTGCGCCTCGCGAGGATTGATCATACGTCTCAATGGGTTATGTACGCATGCGGCTCATCCCGAGCAGGGACGTAATCCCGCTTTGGCAATGTGTCGGATTCTGCAGGGGTTGAAGCGCCTGCCGCAGCAATTGCCAGACGATCAAGGGCTGGTCATGGTGACGCTGATTCATGCGCGCCTCGGTGAAGTGGCCTTTGGCACGTCGCCGGGACAGGCCGAGGTGATGGCCACCTTGCGCACTGAAGACGATGCGATGATGCGTGCCCTGGCGGAAGCGGCCGTATCGCTGGCCCGGGTCGAGGCCGAAGAGGACGATCTAGGAATCGAAATCGATTGGTGCGATGTCTTTCAGGCGACCCACAATCATCCGCGTGCCGTCGAGGCGATACGTGAGGAAGCGAATGCCCTGGCGTTACCGCTGCGTGAGCTGTCCGCAGCGCATCGCTGGTCGGAGGACTTTGGGTGGCTCGCCGCGCAAGGTGAGGGGGCGTTATTGACCTTGGGTAGTGGCGAACAATGCCACCCTTTGCATCATCCCAGCTATGATTTTCCGGATGCCATGCTGACTCCCGGCATCGATTTGTTCGAACGCTTGGTCAGACGCTACCAGGGGCATGCGTGATGTTTATGCAAGGATGAGACATCAGGGTCTCATTCTTTCATTTGGGTTTGCATCAATTGCGATAATGCATAATGATGAAGGGGAATTCATCGGGAGAAGCGCTGGTGAAGGGTAAAGCACTGGCTAAACGAAAGTCTTTGTGCTTTCTTTTTGATGAGAAAAGGGCGAAAAGTCTTTCTCCCACCGGGAACCGCTTCTATACTCGGACCCCGCTGGGTAACGTCCCGTTACGACTAGCGCTGTGTTAAGAAGGAGTCTTACATATGAAAAAATCTACGACTGGCTTGCTGCTCGGTTCCGCGATGATGGTCGGTCTTTCAGGCTGTGCCACTTCGGGCTCTCAGTCCATGTCCCAATCCGATGATCAAGCATGGTACAAGTCACCCTTCGTCTGTGGCCTGGCCGGCGGCTTGATCGGCGGTGGCATTGGCTATGCATCGAGCAGTGATTCGGACGAAGATACCGGTGCTGCGCTTGGTGGCGTCGGCGGTGCAACGGCAGGTGCTTTGCTGTGCGCTGATTATTCCGACAAGGTGGTGGACAGCGATGGCGATGGTGTTCCCGATGAACGCGATCAGTGCCCCAACACGCCGGCTGGTGTTGCGGTAGATGCCCAGGGTTGCCCACTCGATAGCGATGGTGATGGCGTTCCGGACTACAAGGACGAATGCCCGGGAACACCGGCTGGTGTCGAAGTCAACGCTCAGGGTTGCCCGCTGGATAGCGACGGCGATGGCGTTCCGGACTACCAGGACCAGTGCCCCAATACACCGGCAGGTGAAGAAGTCAATGCGCTAGGCTGCCCGGCAGACTTGGTGCTGCATGATGTGAACTTCGAGTTCGACTCCGCCACGCTTACCAGCGATGCGGAAGGCATTCTCGATGGTGTTGCCGAGAAGCTGGCTGCCAACGAGACCGTCAACGTTCGCCTGGAAGGCTACACCGATTCCGTCGGTAGCGCTTCCTATAACAAGGATCTCTCTCAGCGTCGTGCCGACTCTGTTAAGGATTACTTGATTTCCAAAGGCGTGAATGGCGATAACATCACGACCATGGGTTATGGCGAGCAGGATCCGATCGCCACCAACGAGACGGCTGAAGGCCGCGCTGAAAACCGTCGCGTTGAAATGGGCGAGCAAGAGTAACGATTGCTCAGTTCATGATCGAAGAAAGGGGCGCCTTCGGGCGCCCCTTTTTATTTGTGCCGCAGGCACGACTGGACGGCATTTCGCGGGCTTGCTAGTGTGCACGGTTCATCGTTTCATGCGTTTGTGTTGCCTTTCATCTCAGTCGCGGGGCCGCAGGCGTATGATGCGCAAGGAGAAGTAGGCCGATACTTCTCTCATTGTTTTTCATCTTCATCGTTTCATGTGGTCCCTGGTATGGGCCACCACTGAATATAAGGGACGACCTCGCATGCCCATCGTGACCCTGCCTGATGGCAGTCAGAAAACGTTTGATTCATCCTTGACCGTCATGCAGCTCGCCGAATCCATCGGCACAGGTCTTGCCAAGGCCTGTGTGGCGGGAAAGATCGATGGCGTTGCCGTCGATGCATCCGACCTGATTGAGCGTGATGCCGAGGTCAGTATCCTGACGGCGCGCGACCATGAAGGGGTGGAAATTATCCGCCATTCCTGCGCTCATCTTCTGGGGCATGCCGTCAAGCAGCTTTATCCCGACGCTAAAATGGCGATTGGCCCGGTCGTGGATGATGGGTTTTATTACGATATCGATTTCGGACAGTCAATCTCGCCGGACGATCTCGAAGCGCTCGATAAGCGTATGAAGGCGCTTATCGAGCGTGAATACGATGTCGTACGTGAGTATGTGACGAAAGAGCAGGCCCTGGCGACTTTCGTTGAGCGTGATGAACCCTACAAGCAGGAAATCGTCGAAGGTATTGCCGATGGTGAGATCGTTCGTCTCTATCACCATGAAGAATACATCGATATGTGCCGTGGGCCGCATGTCCCGAATACGCGGCACTTGAAAGCCTTCAAGCTTACCAAGCTGGCGGGTGCCTATTGGCGAGGTGATGCCACCAAGCCGATGCTGACGCGCATCTACGGTACGGCCTGGCCAGACAAGAAGGCGCTGAAGACTTATCTCCAGCGCTTGGAGGAAGCCGAGAAGCGAGATCACCGTAAGTTGGCTCGCAAGCTCGACTTCTTTCATATGCAGGAAGAGGCGCCGGGCATGGTATTCTGGCATCCACGCGGCTGGACGCTCTGGCAGACCGTCGAGCAATACATGCGCAAGGTCTACAAAGACAGTGGGTATCAAGAGATTCGTTGTCCGCAGATCATGGATGTTTCGCTGTGGCAGAAGTCCGGCCATTGGGATAATTACGCCGACAACATGTTCTTCACCGAATCGGAAAAGCGCGAGTATGCGCTCAAGCCGATGAACTGCCCCGGGCATGTGCAAGTCTTCAATTCCGGCCTGCGCAGCTATCGTGAACTGCCGGTGCGTTATGGCGAGTTCGGTGGTTGCCATCGCAACGAGCCCTCGGGTGCCTTGCATGGCATCATGCGTGTCCGTGCCTTTACCCAGGACGACGGCCATGTGTTCTGCACCGAAGCGCAGGTCGAGTCTGAAGTGACAGCCTTCCATCGCCAGGCTTTGGAGGTCTATCGTGATTTTGGCTTCGATGAGATTGCCGTCAAGATTGCGTTACGTCCCGAGAAGCGTCTGGGAAGCGATGAGAACTGGGATCGCGCTGAAGAGGCATTGCGTACCGCTTTAGGGCGCTGTGACGTTCAGTGGGAAGAACTTCCCGGTGAAGGGGCTTTCTACGGACCTAAAATCGAATATCATATGCGTGATTGCCTGGGGCGCGAGTGGCAGGTTGGCACGATGCAGGTCGATTTCATGATGCCGACTCGTCTGGGGGCGCAGTATGTGGCCGAAGACGGGTCCCGTCAGGCGCCGGTCATGCTGCATCGCGCCATCGTGGGATCAATGGAGCGTTTCATTGGCATCCTCATCGAACACTACGCGGGGGCCATGCCGTTGTGGCTTTCGCCTCTGCAAATAGTGGTCCTGAATATCACGGATGCCCAGCGCGATCACGCCGAATCGGTGTCGCTGCATTTGCAGAAACTCGGTCTGCGTGTCAAGACAGACTTGAGGAATGAGAAGATCGGCTTTAAAATTCGCGAACATACGTTGCAGAAGGTCCCCTATCTCCTTGTGGTTGGGGATAAGGAAGTCGAAGCCGACTCGGTAGCTGTGCGTACGCGCAGCGGCGAAGACCTGGGCAGTATGACGGTGGACGCTTTCATCGATAAGGTGCAGGCCGAGCGGTAATAGCGACATCTTCCAAGGCAAAAGTGGAGACGGAACCATCAAGAGAAGCAACCCCAGAGGGCGCCCACAGGACAAGCGCCCACCAATGAACGAGCGGATTACCGAAGATCAAGTGCGCTTGATCGCCAGCGACGGTGACCAGCTTGGTATCGTGCCGACCAGCGATGCCTTGGAGCGTGCCGAAGCGGAGGGTATGGACCTCGTACAGATCTCCAATGCCGACCCGATCGTTTGCAAGATCATGGATTACGGCAAATTCCTCTTCGAGCAGAAGAAGCAAAAGGCTGCTCAGAAGAAGAAAACCAAGCAGATCCAGGTCAAGGAAGTAAAATTCCGGCCCGGTACTGACGAGGGCGATTATAAGGTGAAGTTGAAAAACCTGATTCGTTTCCTCGAAGCGGGCGACAAAGGTAAGGTCACGCTACGTTTTCGAGGTCGTGAAATGGCGCACCAGGACATCGGCCGCAAGCTGATGGAACGGATTGCGGCTGACCTCGAAGACATGGCGTCTGTCGAGTCCTTCCCCAAGATGGAAGGCCGTCAGATGATCATGATCCTGGCGCCCAAGAAGAAGTGATCCGTTGGCAGTTAAACGGGCAGTCGGTACTGCCGACTGCCGGCCCCGGGTTTTCTGAAGAAACCGAGAGGAGTTTTCCCTCATGCCGAAAATCAAGAGTAACAGTGGCGCTGCGAAGCGCTTCAAGAAGACTGCCCATGGCTTCAAGCACAAGCAGTCCTTCCGCAGTCATATCCTGACCAAGAAGTCGACCAAGCGTAAGCGTCAGCTGCGCGGTATGAAGCAGGTTCATGATGCCGACAAGCAACTGGTTCAACGCATGCTGCCGAACCTCTAAGTACTTGTATTCAAAAGTATAGGTTCTCGATTTTAAACGTCAGGAGTAAGCCATGACTCGTGTCAAGCGTGGTGTCGTCGCTCGTCGTCGGCACAAGAAGATTCTGAAGCAGGCCAAAGGTTATTACGGCGCTCGTTCGCGCGTATTTGGCGTTGCCAAACAGGCGGTTATCAAGGCAGGTCAGTACGCCTATCGTGACCGCCGTCAGCGCAAGCGTCAGTTCCGTGCGCTGTGGATCACGCGTATCAATGCGGCATCTCGTGCCAATGGTCTGTCCTATAGCCGCTTCATTGCCGGTCTGAAGAAGTCCGGCATCGAGATCGACCGTAAGGTGCTGGCCGATCTCGCCGTCCATGAAAAGTCTGCCTTTGCCGCGATCGTCGACAAGGCCAAGGCTGCTCAGTAATGGCCGGGTGAGACGTTCTTAATGAGTGTCTCATCATGCGCATGAAGCCGCAGGGGGAGAGCAGCCGCTCTTCCCCTGTTTTTTTGTCTGGGCCATCACGTCATATCGATGGCCTTTCATGGGCACTTAGGGAAATGCTGAATAAATAGACGAGCGGGATGAAGCGCGAGGCGCATGGAACACAGAACACGAGACATAACATGGGATTAGGCGAGTGTTCGAGTACCACGCAACGACGCGATTCGCTCGTGTAGGCATTTATGTAGCGTTTCCTTTGCATCGGAGCTAGACGGATGGACCATCTCCCACAACTGGTCGCCGAGGCTCGCGCCGCCATCGAGAGCGCGCAGGATGTCCAGGCGCTCGACGAGGTTCGAGTGCATTTTCTGGGCAAGAAGGGCGTGATTACTGCGCTTCTCAAAGGTCTTGGTCAACTGCCGCCGGAAGAGCGCCCTAAAGCGGGTGAGCGGATCAACGAGGCCAAGCAGGTATTATCGGACGAGCTCGAGGCGCGTAAGAAAACGCTTAAAGAGGCCGAGCTCGATGCGCGTCTGGCACGAGAGCGCATCGACGTGACCCTGCCTGGCCGTGGCGAGCCGACGGGCGGTTTGCACCCGGTGACGCGTACGCTTGAACGTATCGAATCACTATTTGCGCATATTGGGTTCGACGTGGCCGTGGGCCCTGAAATCGAAGACGATTATCATAATTTCGAAGCGCTCAATATTCCTGCGCATCATCCGGCACGGGGCATGGCCGACACCTTCTATTTTGATGCTTCGCGATTGTTGCGTACGCACACATCACCGGTTCAGGTGCGTACCATGAAGGAGCAGGCGCCGCCGATCCGCATCGTCTGTCCGGGGCGCGTGTATCGCAGCGACTCCGATCTCACGCATACACCGATGTTCCATCAGGTGGAAGGCTTGCTGGTCGATGAGGGGGTCAGCTTCGCTGATCTCAAGGGCACCATCGAGGACTTCCTCAAGGCCTTCTTCGAGCGTGAGACGCTTTCCGTACGCTTTCGGCCGTCCTATTTTCCGTTCACCGAGCCCTCCGCCGAGGTCGATATCCAATGCGTGATGTGCGGTGGTGAGGGCTGTCGCGTCTGTTCGCATAGTGGCTGGTTGGAAGTCATGGGCTGTGGCATGGTTCATCCCGAAGTCTTTGGGCATTCGGGGATCGATGCCGAGCGTTATACGGGGTTTGCTTTCGGCATGGGGGTCGAGCGCTTGACCATGTTGCGATATGGCGTCAATGACCTGCGGCTGTTTTTCGAGAACGACTTGCGCTTCTTGCGCCAGTTCGGCTGATCTGCGACTAGGACACAGGAAGAAACATGAGATTTTCCGAAACATGGTTGCGCGATTGGGTGTCGCCCGAACTTACGACGCAGGCGCTTGCTGACCGAATCACGATGGCGGGGCTGGAAGTTGACGCCATCGAGGCGGTGGCCGGCGATTTCGAGGGTGTCGTCGTCGCCGAGGTTGTCGCCAAGGAACCTCATCCCAGTGCTGACACGCTGAATGTCTGCCAAGTCCAGGATGGCGGTGATGAGGCGGTTCAAGTTGTGTGTGGCGCTCCCAACGTGGCGGTTGGGCAGAAAGTGCCTTTCGCCCGGGTGAACGCAACGCTTCCCGGCGATTTCAAGATCAAGAAAGCCAAGCTACGCGGTGTGGAATCGCGTGGCATGATTTGCTCCGCGTCTGAGCTCGGACTGGAAGAAGGCACCTCGGCGGGTATCCTGGTGTTGTCCGCTGAGGCGCCGCTTGGTACGTCCCTGCGCGATTGGCTGGCGCTTGATGATCATGCCATCGAGGTGGATTTGACGCCCAACCGTGGCGATTGCTTGAGTCTCAAGGGGATGGCGCGTGAAGTAGGTGTGTTGAGTCGTCTGCCGGTGCCGGCGCCGAATGCTGATATCGTTCCGGCGGCGCATCAAGCGACCTTTCCGGTACGTGTCGAGTCGCCAGTGAAGTGTCCACGTTATGCGGGACGCATCATTCGTGGTGTCGATGTTTCGGCGAGCACACCGCTCTGGATGACCGAGCGCCTGCGTCGAAGCGGCGTTCGTGCCATCGATCCGATCGTCGATGTCACCAATTACGTGATGCTCGAACTCGGGCAGCCGATGCATGCCTTCGACCTGGCGCGCTTGAATGACGCCATCGTGGTGCGCGAGGCGCAAGACGGGGAACGCTTGACGTTGCTCGATGGCCAGGAAGTTGCCCTGCACGAGGGCACGCTGGTGATCGCCGACGAAAAGCAACCGTTGGCGATTGCCGGGGTCATGGGCGGTGAGTCCTCCGGCGTCAATGCCTCGACGCAGGATATTTTCCTGGAGTCGGCGTTCTTTTCGCCGCTGGCGGTGGCGGGACAGGCGCGTTCTTATGGCCTGCATACCGATGCGTCGCACCGTTTCGAGCGCGGCGTCGATCCGCAATTGGCGCAGGTTGCCATCGAGCGTGCCACGCAGCTGCTGTTGAGCATCGTCGGGGGAGAAGCGGGCCCTGTGACCGATGTCATGAGCCCCGATCATTTACCTCTGGGTCATGAAGTGGTCTTGCGTCGCGAGCGTCTTGATCAATGCCTGGCTTTGACCATAGCCAGTGACGATGTCGTGGATATCCTGTCGCGCCTTGGTATGGGCGTCGGCGTCGCTGACTCGGGGTGGCGGGTGACGGTGCCTAGCTGGCGTTTCGATATCACGCTGGAGGAGGATCTCATCGAGGAGCTGGCGCGTATCCATGGCTATGACCAAGTCCCTGTGCGGCGTCCTTCCGCACGCCTGAAATTGAGTACCTCCAACGAGGCGCGCCAGCCACTGGCACGTCTGCGTCGCCACTTGGTGGCACGCGGTTATCAAGAAGCGATTACTTATAGCTTCGTCGCGCCTGAGCTGCAAGAGGCGCTGACCCCAGGGGCAATAGCACCGTATCTGGCCAATCCCATCTCGTCCGATATGTCGGTCATGCGGGCGAGTTTGCTACCTGGACTGGTCAAGTCGTTGAGCCACAACCTCAACCGCCAGCAACCACGTATCCGCCTGTTCGAAACGGGGCTCGTGTTTCGTGGCGAGCTAGACGCTCTCGAGCAGGTGGCGATGCTCGGAGGCATCGTCTGTGGGCCGAGACAACCAGAGGGATGGTCTTCTTCTCGCGACGGCGTCGACTTCTTCGATCTCAAGGGTGATCTGGAAAGTCTGATGGCATTGACTCAGCAGCCTGATGCATGGCGTTTCGAGACCGGTGAGCATCCAGGGCTTCATCCCGGTCAGACGGCCCTTATCATGTGTAACGGTCGTCATGTGGGCTGGGTCGGTGCCTTGCATCCTGGGGTGCGTACCCATTTGGGCATCAAGACCAATGCCTTTGTATTTGAACTGGAGTTGGAAGCGCTGACCCAAGGAAACCTGCCGTCCTTCGCACCGTTGTCGCGGCATCCGGACGTGCGTCGCGATCTAGCCTTGGTCGTGAGTGACGATGTGCCGGTCATGGCCTTGATGGATGTCATGCGCGAGCAGGCTGGGGAATGGCTGGTCGATATGCGACTTTTCGACGTCTATCAAGGTGAGGGGATTGAAAAAGGCCACAAGAGCCTTGCCTTGGGCTTGACCTGGCAGCATCCTTCGCGCACGCTGAATGACGATGAAATCAATCAGTTAGTCGATGCCATCGTCGGCGAGGCAAAAACACGCTTCGCGGCGGTCCTGAGGAGTTAATCCCATCAGCCGTTACGAGGATGAAAGCATGGGGGCGCTGACCAAAGCGGATTTGGCCGAACATCTGCACGCTGAGCTGGGTTTTTCCAAGCGCGAAGCAAAGTCGATGGTCGAATCTTTCTTCGAAGAAATTCGCAGCTGCCTACGCGAAAACGAGCAGGTCAAACTGTCCGGGTTCGGAAACTTCGATTTGCGTGACAAGCGTGAACGTCCGGGACGTAACCCCAAGACCGGCGAAGAAATTCCGATTTCGGCGCGTCGTGTGGTGACGTTTCGTCCTGGACAGAAGCTCAAGGCAAGGGTCGAGGATTTCGACGATGCGGACGTCATGCACTGACGCTGCAGCGTTCTGCCCATGCGATGACATAATCTCGGGTACCTCGAGCACTTCCGAGTACTCGGGATTGTGTCGTTCATCTTCATTCGAGGCGCTAACGACGTGCCATGCATATGCTAGCATGGCGCATACATTTTACCTTTGAATCGACGACTGAACTGCATGCCAAGCATCAAAATCTTCGTAGGCACCATGTACGGTGGCGCCTTGGACGTTGCCGAGCAGGTGACGCCGCTTTTCGAGCAAGTGGGCTATGAGGTGGCGATCTTAGAACAGCCCACCCTCGGTGATCTCGATCCCTTGCCCGATCTCGCCTTATTCTGCGTTTCCACGACCGGTAGCGGTGATTTCCCCGGCAATTTTGTGCCCTTCGCGCGTGATCTCCGTGAATCACCGCCTGCGCTGAACCAGTGCCGCTACGGGCTGATAGCCCTGGGAGATAGCTCCTATGGTGAGACGTTTTGCGGTGCGGGTCGGGCACTGGATGTCTTGCTGGAGGATCTCGGCGCCCAGCGTTTGGGCGAGCGTCTGGAAATCGATGCCATGGAGACTTTCATGGCCGATGATGCCGCCATCCCCTGGGTAGAATCATGGATCGACGAGCAAGGGTTGCAGGGCACGTGACGCGCGACACGACGACGTCACCCTCCGCTGCACGCGTGAGCGTCATGATCGGGCTTCTGCTCGTGACGTTGTGCTCTTGGCCGCGCTATCAACTGGGAGGCTATGATACCCATAGTGGTTTGTTGATCATGGTCGCTACAGGCTTGGCTATCGTCATCATTGCCTATTGGCGGCGTATGGCGGCAAAGCAGCGGCATCTGCTCCCAGCACGGCTCCAGTGGTTGGTCATGTCGTTCGTGGCGGGCGGTGTGATCATGGCCATCTGGCATTACGGCTTGGCGAGTACCCGCGTAGGGTGGGCGACCGTGCTGTCGCATGGTGCCACGGCGGGCTTGCTGCTTCACGCTATCTCGACAGGTTGGTGCGCTCGGCGGTGAGCCTTCTTTGTTCGCCGTGCAGAATCTTTAGCCGCACTCGATTTAAACGAAACCCCCGATCCATAGGATCGGGGGATTTCGTCTCTATAGCACTCTCTATCCCCTATCAGGATTTTTCGCGAATCATCTCTTCGCGCGCCAGGCGTGCCTGTTCCTCGGGATAGGTAGGGAAATCCACGTAGCCGCGCGCATCGCCGCCATAGAACGTATTGGCATCGAAGTCCGCCAAAGGCCAGCCATTTTGCATCCGCTCGACCAGGTCGGGGTTCGATGTGAAATAGCGGCCAAATACCGGAAGGTCTATGGTGCCTTCATTCACCAGTTTTTCGGCTTCTTCCTGGTCGAGATTGCCGGCGAGCAGCAGATTGCCCTGATAGACGTCACGGAACTGGCGCAGATAATCACGCGGCATCGGGGGCATGCCTTGACCGCCTTGGTCGTGCAGGTGCACGTAAGCAAGGCCGCGCTTGTTGAATTCGCGTGCGAGGTAGAGATAGGTCTCTCCGTTGTCATCGTACTCCGGCATGTCGAACAGCGTACCGAACGGTGACAGGCGAACCCCGACGCGTCGCGCGCCGATCATCTTGCTGACTTCATCGATGACCTCGAGCAGCAAGCGGCAGCGATTTTCGCGCGAGCCACCGTATTCGTCGTCACGATCATTGACCTCTGGGTTGAGAAATTGCTCGAAGAGGTAACCGTTGGCGCCATGAACTTCGACGCCATCGAAGCCGACATCGCGGGAATTGACCGCCGCCTGGGCGAAGTCATGCACGATATCGTGTACTTCATGGGTATCGAGACGGCGCGGTTGACTGGCCTTGAGCATATCCGGCTGGCCATCGTCGTTGTAGCCAAAGGCCATGCCGCCTTGCTTGTCGCTAGGGCCGACAGGTGACGCGCCGGCAATCTGTACCGTGGTATGGGAAACGCGTCCCACGTGCCAGATCTGGGCAAAGAAGATACCGCCGCGCTCGTGTACGGCGCGCGTGGCCTTGGCCCAACCGGCCAGTTGGTCAGGGCCAAAAATCCCTGGATTGTAGAGATAACCCTGGCCCTGCCGCGAAATGGGTGTGCCTTCGGAGATGATCAGCCCGGCACTGGCACGTTGGCGATAATAGAGGGCCCCCATCTCGGTTGGGATATCCTCAGGCGCACGTGAACGCGTCATGGGCGCCATCACGATGCGATTGTTCAAGCGTGTACCATTGAGATCGAAGGAGTCGAAGAGTGAAACCATGCGATGCTCTCCTTGCAGGCAGGCGGTAAATAGAAACGAAGACGCGAGCCTTAGATCGGGCTCGCGTATGTTTGAGATTCTAAAATACTGTTAGCATTTTAACAATTGCATGAGGCGATCAAGGCCATAAGCACTGGTTATCTAGCGTCGAGCCTGACTCACGTAATGCAAGATGGTGTTTCCCGTCGGCTTTCAGCCCAGCGTATAACAGGGGACGTATTCGCTACCCGGCAGTTTCATGCGCTCCTGGGCGACGAACGAGGTCAGCAGTGCGTCAAGACGTGCCATCAAATCCGGCTCGGCATGCAAGCGGAAAGGGCCCCTCTCCTCAATGGCACGAATACCTTCTTCCTTGACGTTGCCGGCGACAATGCCCGAAAACGCACGACGGAGATTAGCCGCGAGTTCATGGACTGGTTGCTCGCGGTGCAAGGCAAGCTCGGCCATGCTTTCGTGGGTGGGTTCGAAAGGCAGTTGAAAACCGGCATCGAAGTTGAGGCGCCAGTTGAAATAGAAAGCGTCGCTCTGACTACGCCGAAACGCGGCCACGTCGTCTACGCCTCGGCGCATGGCACGACCGACCTCGGCGGGGTCGTCGATGATGATCTGATAGCGTTCACGGGCCGTTTCCCCAAGCGTGAAGGCCAGAAACTCGTCGATGCGCTTGAAGTAGTCGGCGCTGTCGCGGGGGCCGGTAAAGACGATCGGGAAGGGGACGTCGGCATTGTCAGGATGTAGAAGAATGCCCAGCAAATAGAGGATTTCCTCGGCGGTTCCCACGCCACCGGGAAAGATCACGATGCCATGACCTGCCCGCACGAAGGCCTCGAGGCGTTTCTCGATGTCGGGCATTATGATCAGTTCATTGACGATTGGATTGGGCGATTCAGCGGCAATGATGCCGGGTTCCGAAATGCCTAGGTAACGTCCATCGTGGCGACGCTGCTTGGCATGTGCGACGTTGGCGCCCTTCATGGGGCCTTTCATGGCGCCGGGGCCGCATCCCGTGCAGATGTCGAGATCGCGAAGCCCCAGGTGATAACCCACGTCCTTGCTGTAATCGTATTCCTCGCGGGTGATGGAATGGCCGCCCCAGCACACCACGAGGCTGGGTTCGCGTGCGGACTTCAGCGTGCCGGCGTTGCGCAGGATATGGAAAACGGCATTGGTGATGCCATCTCCGCGCTGAAGATCGAACTTGGGCGTGTGCTGGATTTCGTTGTGAACGTAGACGATATCGCGTAGCACGGCGGAAAGGTGCTCGCGAATCCCGCGGATCATCTGGCCGTCGACGAAGGCGCTTTGCGGTGCATTGTCGAGCTTGAGACGAATGCCGCGGTCCTGCTGGAGTACTTCGATCTCGAAATCGTGGTGCGCCTGCATGAGCGCGCGGCTGTCATCGGTAGGATTGCCGCAATTGAGCACGGCCAGCGAGCAGCGTCTCAAAAGATCGTGCAGGCCGTTGGCGGAGGTGTCACGCAGACGGTTGACCTCTTGCTGCGAGAGGACTTCCAGGCTCCCTTCGGGAGAGATGATGGTAGAAAGTTTCTGGGGCATTGACGCATCCTTGTGGCGGCACGATGGCCGAAGGAAAAGCTCAGCATCAGGCGTCGGGCCGAACGTCATTGGCGCGCTGTGCGCCTGACTTGGTCACAACACTACCCGGGAGCTTAATCAATTTTCGATGCTAACACGCGATCTTCTGCCACGCAGCGATGTGAGGTGTAGCATAATTTGCTATGATGCCGTTATCACAACCCCCGAAGCCACGGTTATTGCCACGCTAACCTTCGTTGATCGTGTCATGGCTTCGGCACATAAGTAGCTGCCCCGAAACGCCAGCCGGTGGACCCTCACTTCATGTTCAACGCGCAATATTTTCGTACTTTTATCACGCTTGTCGAAACGGGTAGCTTCACGCATACCGCGCGCAAGCTGGAAATGACCCAGCCAGGGGTCAGTCAACATATACGTAAGTTAGAACGCTATCTCGACAAGTCCTTGCTGCAGCGGCACGGGCGTCGTTTCACACTGACCGAGGCGGGGCGGCGTGCCTATGACTACTCTGTCAAACTGTTTGCTGAGCATGAACAGTTTCGCCATTCGCTGGACAACGAATCACCGGACACTGGGGAGTGTCGCGTGGCGTCACCGGGCAGTGTGGGGTTGATGTTCTATCCGTTCATTCTGGGGTATCAGCAGATGCATCCTGGTCTGACGGTTACTTATGATTTTGCCTTCAACGGTGAGATCGTCGACGCAGTTCTGGCCGGGCGCTTCGACGTGGGCATCGTCACCGATGTCAGCAAACATCCGGATCTCAATTTCGAGCCTTGGCATCAGGAGCCGCTGTGTCTGGTCGTGCCTGCGGACTTCGCCGGCACTACGATCAGCGAGCTCATGGCGTTGGGCTTCATGAACTATTCCGATGGTATCAACAACGCCAGCTTGCTGTTGCGGCGCAATTTTGCCGGGGAATTTCGCTCAATGAGTCATTTCCCACAACAAGGCTTTTCCAACGAGATCAGCATGGTGCTGGATGCGGTGGCGCGTGGTCTGGGTTTTACCGTGATACCCCGGACGGTACTCGAGACGTCGCCTTGGCAGCGCCAGGTCAAGGAGCTGCCCGTCACTGAATCGGTATATGAAACGCTATATGTCGTGACCAAGCGCGGCGTCGATATGCCACGTCGTTACGAGCAGCTGCTTGGTGAGTTTCGGTCGCAGCGTCGCAATGTGCTCTATGGTTATGCTGAGGCACCACCGCTCGAGGAAGACACCTGACGGTATGCGCCGGGCGTGACTTTCTAGACTGACGTGATTGTCTCGACTGAAAAGGCCCCATCAAGGAAAGCCTTGATGGGGCCTTTTTGTGTGTAGCGCCGTGGACGCCAAGCTCGTTTAGTCGCCGTCGCGATACTCCTCGATGGGTGGGCAACTGCAGATGAGGTTGCGATCGCCGTGGACGTTGTCGACGCGGTTGACCGTCGGCCAGTATTTGGCGGCTTTGGTGGCCTCGGTGGGGAAGGCGCCCAGTTCACGCGAATACGGTCGTTCCCAGTCGTCTGCCATCAAGTCCGCCTGCGTATGCGGCGCCATGGATAGTGGGTTGTTATCCGCGGGCCATTCGCCGGCTTCCACGCGCCGGATTTCGTCGCGAATGGCGATCATGGCATTGCAGAAGCGGTCGATTTCATAGCGCGACTCCGATTCGGTCGGTTCGACCATCAAGGTGCCGGCTACGGGGAAGGACATCGTCGGGGCATGGAATCCGTAATCCATCAAGCGCTTGGCGATATCTTCCTCGCTGATGCCGGAAGCCGTCTTGAGAGAGCGGACATCCAGGATACATTCATGAGCGACGGTGCCGTTGCGCCCTTTATAAAGTACCGGGTAGTGCGCTTCGAGACGCTTGGCGATGTAGTTGGCGTTGAGTATTGCCAGCTCAGTGGCGAGCTGCATGCCGCGCCCACCCATCATCTTGATATAGGCCCAAGAGATCGGCAGGATCGACGCCGAACCGTAGGCGGTCGCCGAGACCGCGCCGGAATCCGTCTCGACACCGGGAAGGGGCGTGATGACGTGATTGGGCACGAACGCGGCTAGATGCGCCTTGACACCGATGGGGCCCATGCCGGGACCGCCGCCGCCATGCGGAATGCAGAACGTCTTGTGCAGGTTGAGGTGCGATACGTCACCGCCGAAATCTCCCGGCCGGCAGAGCCCGACCTGGGCATTCATGTTGGCCCCATCGATATACACCTGGCCACCGTTATCGTGCACGATACGGCAGGCTTCGCTGACACTTTCTTCGAATACGCCGTGCGTCGATGGGTAGGTGAGCATGATCGCCGATAGTGCTTCGCGGTGCTTGTCGGCCTTGGTGCGCAGATCATCGATGTCGATGTTGCCATCGTTATCGCATTCGACGACGACGACTTTCATCTGCGCCATTGCGGCAGAAGCTGGATTGGTGCCGTGGGCCGAACTCGGGATCAGGCAGATATCGCGATGGCCCTGGCCTTGTGATTTCTGGTAGCGGCGTATGGCGACCAGGCCTGCGTACTCGCCCTGTGCGCCGGCGTTGGGCTGCATGGAAATCGTGTCGTAGCCGGTGATCTCGACGAGAAACGCCGAGAGCTCGTCGATCATCTGCTTGTAACCGGCGACCTGATCCTGTGGCGCGAAAGGATGGATATTGGCGAATTCCGGCCAACTGATGGGGATCATCTCGCTGGTGGCATTGAGCTTCATGGTGCATGAGCCCAAGGGAATCATGGCGTGGGTAAGCGATAGATCCTTATTTTCGAGACGCTTCAAGTAACGCAGCATTTCGGTTTCGCTGCGGTAATGCTGGAACGTGGGATGGGTGAGGAAGTCGCTTTCCCGTGCACAAGCGTCGGGGATGCCGGTCATGCCCTGTGCCTGGACGTGACGATCGAGCTCGTGCACCGACAGCCCATGCTCGTCTCCCAGCAACACGTCGAACAGTGTGACGATATCTGCTGCCGTGGTGGTCTCGTCGAGGCTGATGCCGATAGAGCCATTGGCGTCGTACCGCAGGTTGATTTCGTGCGTCAGGCTGCGGCCATGCACCTGGCCGTGGTCGAGCCCTCTCAGCGTGAGTGTATCGAACCAGCTGTCGTGGGCGAGTGTTACACCGTGACGCATGAGCCCCTCGGCGAGGATGGTCGTCAGGCGATGGATCCGCGAGGCGATGGTGCGCAGGCCCTCGGCGCCGTGATAGACCGCATAGAAGCCGGCGATGTTGGCAAGCAATGCCTGCGCGGTGCAGATATTGGAGGTCGCTTTCTCGCGGCGAATATGCTGCTCGCGCGTTTGCATGGCCATGCGCAAGGCGCGTTGACCACGGCTGTCCCTGGAAACACCGATGATGCGTCCAGGAAGCGAACGCTTGAGGGCGTCGCTGGCAGCGAAAAACGCTGCATGTGGGCCGCCGTACCCCATGGGGACACCGAAACGCTGGGAGCTGCCCACGACGATGTCTGCACCCAGCGCACCGGGTTCCTTGAGTAGTACCAGGCTCATCAGGTCAGTGGCGACGCAGGTCATGATCCGCCGTTGCCGTGCTGCTTCGAGTTGCTCTGTGATATCGCGTACTGTGCCGGTAGCCCCCGGATATTGCAGCAATGCCCCGAAGACATCGTGATCGGCCAGAGTCGCGGCGGGCGCGACGATGAGCTCGAAACCGAAATAGGCGGCACGGGTACGCAGGACATCGAGCGTCTGGGGCAGCACATCGTCAGCCACGAAGAAGCGTTCGGTCTTGGCCTTCTTGTTGGCGCGACGACACAGAGCCATGGCTTCAGCGGCAGCCGTCGCCTCGTCGAGCAGGGACGCGTTGGCGATCGGCATGCCGGTCAAGTCCATGACCACTTGCTGGAAGTTCAATAGCCCTTCCAGGCGCCCCTGGGCGATTTCCGGCTGATAGGGCGTGTAAGCGGTGTACCAACCGGGGTTCTCCAGTACGTTACGCTGGATGACGGCCGGCAGATGCGTGGGGTAGTAGCCTTGGCCAATGTAGTTCTTGAAGGTCTTGTTCTGGCGTGCCAACTGCTTGAGATAGGTAAGCGCTTCCGCTTCGCCGCGGGGCTCTTCGAGGGATAGATTACGCTCCAGGCGAATATCGCCAGGAAGCGTCTTGGCCATCAGCGACTCGGTGTCGGGAAGATCCAAGGTCGCCAGCATGTGCTGGACATCGTCCTCGTCAGGCCCATTATGGCGCGTCAAGAAGTCGTCGTGATTGGCCAATTCGGCCAGGCTGCGATTGTCGTTTGCCATGAAATCCTCAAGCGGTGGCGGGCGGTCGAGCCCGATTCGACACGAAGCGGCGACACGTAACGAGGATGCCGCCGGCAGAACAGGACAAGTGCAATGTGCGAGACGCGTCAGCCTTCCTCGGCGATGACGAGCGCGTCATAGGCAGTAGCATCGAGCAGCTCATCGAGCGCGTCGGGCTCGGCGAGTTTGAGTTTGAGGATCCAACCATCCTCGTAGGGGTGGTCGTTGACAGATTCGGGAGAATCTTCGAGCGACTCGTTGACGGCAACGACTTCACCGCTTAACGGGAGGTACAGGTCGGAGGCAGCCTTGACGGATTCGATGACACCGAACTCTTCGCCGGCGTCGAGTTGCTGGCCCGTATCGGGGAGCTCTACGAAGACGACGTCTCCCAGGGATTCCTGGGCATGATCGGTGATACCGATCGTGACGGTACCGTCGTTGTTGTCGAGGATCCATTCGTGGCTGTCGGTATAGCGAAGATTGGCAGGGATGTGACTCATGGTGATTTTCCTATACGAAAAGATTTTCTGAATTGGGGAATATGAGTGCCATTATGCCTCATTGATTCGCCCTTGGCATCGTCATCATGCATTTCTTCATGCCATTCGGCTCGACCGCCTAGTAAGGGTGGACAGGATACCGGCGAGCGTCCAGCAAAAAGCCATACTGCTTATAAGCTTGGGCCATGCGTGGGTTCAAACACGGTTGCGACGCCCTGACTTGATGAGTTTGCTGGCGATGGTGACTTTCCTCGCGCATCGAAAATGCGTGTACCAGTCTGCTATTCAGGGGATGGGCAGGGCGATGTCTTCCGGTTGCCAAGCCGAGGGACAGCGATTAGCCTTCGTTTCTAATAAGAAACTTGTTGTGCTCGTGTCTTGTCTGCATGGCCATGCGAGTAAGCGACGAGATTTCTGTCTATAACGCCTGAAGCGCGATTTAGCTTTGCGCCTATGGAGAAATGCCAAGCTGATCGGCTAAAGTCGAGAAGGTTTTGGCGGTTATCTTCTTGCGACAATGCCGTCGACGACAGTGCAGTCACTGCGCTGGATAACAACAAATGTCTGGGAGGACATCTCGTGGAAACACTCAACGCGATATTCAGCGCCATCAATGATGTTGTATGGGGCCCCTTGATGCTCATCTTGTTGCTGGGGGTGGGCGTATATCTGCAACTGGGGCTCAAGTTAATGCCCATTCGCAAGCTGAAGGCCGGCTTCAGCCTGCTCTGGAAAGGACGTAAAGCCGAAAAGGGTGATGAGGAAGAGGGCGAAATTTCTCCCTTCAATGCGTTGATGACATCACTTTCGGCTACTGTTGGCACCGGTAATATCGCGGGTGTCGCGACTGCCATATTCCTGGGGGGGCCGGGAGCCGTGTTCTGGATGTGGATCACGGCCCTGGTGGGAATGGCGACTAAATTTTCCGAGGCGGTGCTGGCGGTCCGTTATCGTGAAGTCGATGCGGCGGGTGAGCATGTCGGCGGGCCGATGTATTACATCCGCAATGGACTGGGCAAGAAATGGACCTGGCTGGGTGGCTTGTTTGCTTTTTTCGGTGCCATTGCTGCTTTCGGAATTGGCAATACCGTGCAATCCAACTCGGTCGCCGATGGTCTCAGTGAGTCACTGGGGATGCCGCATTGGCTTACCGGTGTGATTATCATGCTGCTGGCGGGTGCCGTGATTCTCGGCGGGATCAAGCGTATTGCCAAGGTGGCGGGCAAGTTGGTGCCGGTCATGGCGGTTGCCTATATCGTCTGCGGTTTGCTGGTGCTGATCATCAATGTCGATCATGTCGGTGCTGCGCTGGGACTGATTTTTGGCCATGCCTTTACGCCGGTATCCGCCGCTGGTGGGTTTGCGGGTGCCGCCGTGGCCAAGGCGATTCAATATGGCGTGGCGCGAGGCGTGTTTTCCAATGAGGCAGGGCTGGGTAGTGCGCCCATCGCTCATGCCGCGGCACAGACCAAGAATCCAGTTCGCCAAGGGCTGGTGGCAATGCTGGGGACGTTCATCGATACCATTATCGTATGCTCGATCACCGCGTTGGCAATCCTGACCAGTGCCGAGTGGACATCCGGCGAGACCGGTGCCGCGTTGACCGCGATGGCCTTCAACGGTGCGCTGCCGGGTATCGGCCAGTACGTCGTGTCCTTCGCGCTGGCGGTGTTCGCCTTCACGACCATCCTCGGCTGGGCCTTTTATGGTGAAAAGTGCTTCGAGTATCTGTTCGGCGTCGCGTCGATCAAGATCTACCGGGTGGTCTATATCGTGGCGATTCTTGTCGGGGCCGTCGCGCCGCTGGAATTCGTCTGGCTGATGGCCAGCGTCTTCAATGCCATGATGGCGATCCCCAACCTGATCGCACTGGCTCTGCTGTCGCCGGTGGTCTTCAAGCTCACCAGCGATCACTTTGCCGGCAAGACCGTCCTGCCGGGCGAAGACCTGGACGATAAACGCTGAGCTGTCTTGGGGCGACGATCGTCGCCCCTTCACGGATAACGACGAGGAAGCGATGATGTCCGACGATCTTCACCAGACGCCGTTGCATGATGTGCATGTCTCGCGCGGCGCTAAGATGGTGCCCTTTGCCGGCTATAGCATGCCGGTGCAATACGCTCTGGGTGTCAAAAAAGAACATGAGCATACCCGCCAGGCGTGCGGTTTATTCGACGTATCGCACATGGGGCAGCTCATCGTTTCGGGACCGTCACCGGCGCGTGCCATCGAAATGCTAGTGCCGGCGGATATCATCGGGCTACCGGCCGGTATGCAACGTTATGCACTCTTCACCAGCCATGAAGGCGGTCTTCTCGATGACCTGATGATCGTCAATCGCGGCGAGGACCTTTATGTCGTCGTCAATGCGGCTTGTAAGGACCAGGACGTGGCGCACCTGCGTACCGGGCTCGATGCCGAGCACCAGGTGGAAGTGCTTGACCGCGCCTTGCTGGCGTTGCAGGGGCCGCAAGCCAAGGATGTCATGGCGCGCCTGTGTCCTGAGGCCTGTGATCTAGTATTTATGCATCATGGCCAATTCGAGACGTTCGGTACCCAATTATGGATCAGCCGTAGCGGTTATACCGGTGAGGACGGTTTCGAGATCTCCGTGCCCGTGGACGCCGCCGAGGGGCTGGCTACGTGGTTGCTAGAGCAGCCTGAGGTCGAGCCCATCGGACTGGGCGCACGCGACTCACTGCGTCTGGAAGCCGGCCTGTGCCTGTATGGGCATGACCTGGATACCCAGACGACCCCCGCCGAGGCGAGCCTGATCTGGGCCGTGGGCAAACCCCGGCGCATCGGAGGCGAACGAGAAGGGGGCTTCCCGGGGGCTGATGTCATTCTGCCTCAGATCGATACCAAGCAAATCACCCGTAAGCGTGTCGGCCTTCTTGGTGAAGGGCGAGCGCCGGTACGAGAAGGCACTCAGCTTTATAGCGTCGAAGATCGTCATGTGGGTTGCGTGACATCGGGAAGCTTTGGGCCGACCTTGAGTAAACCGGTCGCCATGGCGTATATCGATATCGAATTCGCAGCGTTGGAAACGACGCTATATGCCGATGTCCGTGGCAAGCGTCTGCCCATGCAGGTGTCGCGAATGCCCTTTGTACAGGCCAAGTACTACCGCGGTTAAGCGTTCTCTTTTTATACCGTTATCTTGAAGCCTCATATATACTAAAAGGTTTTCTTATGGCCATCTAGTTCAAAGTAGGGAGCCATTGCCCATAGGTCGCCCCCCAAAGTCCCATTTGAGCGATGGCAAACCCCAGTATCGCTCCTGCAACCACATCGCTGAGGTAATGCAAGCCTAGAATGACACGCGAGGCGGCGATCAGCCCCGTAAGCGGCAGAACCACGACGAGCAACCATGGCGACGTCGCCGCAGTAAGTGTGCAGAACATGACGGCGTGTAAAGTATGCCCGCTGGGAAAGCTGTAACGATCCACGGGTGGCATGGTGCATGGGATACTCGAGAACGTGATATAGGGACGTTCACGACAGAAGCGTGTCTTGACCAGGCGGTAGAAGAGGGCGCCTAGCGCAGCGCATATTCCCCACAGCAGCGTCAGTCGCCAGCCTTCACGCCCATATATGATCGGCTGCATCAGCGCCAGGGCCACCCAAGCCGGCCAGTCGCCGATACGACTGCAAAACCGGAACAAGCCATAAATCAACCGCCTCTGGCTGAGCAGTGCAATACGTTGGCAGAGCTGCCATTCGAGAGAGTCCAGGCGCTCAAACGTGACCGGGGGACGAGATCGCATATGGGCTCTCCTGAGTCGCCATGAATAGATACATCAAGAAGTGTTCGCCGATGACATTCCAGCTCTGATCCGCGACTTTTTCTCTAGCTGCGATGCCGGTACGACTTCTAACGTCCGAATTCCGGTACAGTTCCACGGCGGCTTGCACAAAAGCATCATCGTCTGTCGCCTCGATCAAGCGCCCTTCGTGTCCATCCACGATTAACTCACTCGCTGCGGCCTGATCGAAAGCGACCACGGGGAGCCCGCTAGCCATGGCTTCGGGGACCACATTGCCGTATGTCTCCGAGTGCGATGGAAATAGGAACATATCCGCGCTGGCGTAATGACGTGCCAAGGTTTCTCCGCTTAGAAAGCCGGTAAAAATCACTTCGGGAAGCTGGTGCTCCAGGTGCTGTTTTTCGGGACCGTCACCGACGAATACGGCCCGTAGCCCCGGGTATGCCTCTTGCATCGCGCGTAGCGTGCGCACGAGCAGTGGCGTGTTCTTTTCGGCGGCCAGGCGTCCCGCGTAGAGGATCACTGGCTGGTCGTCATCGACACCCCATTGAGTTCTTAGGTGGACGTCGCGCCGGGCTGGAGAAAAATGCTGAGCGTCGATGCCGCGTCCCAATACGTTCACGCGCTGGAAGCCACGTCGATATAAACGCTCGGCTTGAGCGCGGGTGGGCACGAGGGTCATCTGGCAGTGGTTATGAAAGTAGCGCAACCCGGCACCCACGATGCCGGTGGCCCACCGCAAGTGATAGTTCGCCGCGTACTGATCGAAATTGGTGTGGAAGCCGCTGACGACAGGAATCGATAAATGACGCGCTGTAAGCAGCGCGGCCCAACCCAATGGACCTTCAGTTGCGATATAGACGACCTCGGGGCGTGACGATTGCCACAAGCGCGTCAAGCGCCGCCAGGCGGGCAAGCCGACATTCACATCGGCGTAACTAGGGAGGGAGAATGCACGAACTTGCATATCACGCTCGGCACGTCCTTCGCGGCCGCCTTGTCGGGGCCGAGGGCGTACCAGCTGTAAGTTGACGCGGCGTGTGGCGAGGTGATGTGCCAGATGGTCCAGCGTGTGTGCCACACCATTGATATCGGGTGCCCAGGTTTCACTGACCAGTGCGACTCGCATGATGCACCTCCGTGGCATATCAAGACAGTGCAAGATTCAAGCATTCTGATGACAGCAGTGCGACATCATCGTGACGATACGATGTCGTCAACCTGGGTTACCGTGTCGTTGATGGGGCAGATATTTCTCGTCTAGCGTAGCACCTGTTTGGGGTCCACGGGTTTCCCGCCATGGCGGACATCGAACAATAGGTCATAACGCCCCGTGTCGTGTCGGTAACCGACATCGCAAACAGGCGTGCCTTGTTTTACCTCATCGCCATCTTCGACGAGTAGACGCTCGCATAGTGCATAGACACTTTGCATGTTGTCGCGGTGGTGAATGATCACCACACGTCCCAACTGCCGCATACTATCGGCAAAGCGAACGGTACCGTCGGCAACGGCAAGCGCCTGAGTATCGGCGGAGGTCGAGAGCAACATCGGCTGTAGGGTGCCGTGCGAATCGGCGCCGTAGGCACGCGCGATTTCATATTGCTTGAGCGGCCAATGCCATGTGTGAGCGCTATCGGGTAGTGCGCCTGGGTCGGGAAGCTTACGACTGCGCGTGGCAGGCTTGGACGCCGTTGACGACGAGGCCTGGGTCGTTGAAGCGCTGGAGGTACGAGCAGTTCCACCTGACGGCACCTCGAGCAACTGTCCGACATTCAGGGCGTTGGCCGAAAGCTGGGGGTTCGCTTTTTGCAAGCGTCGTGCAGTGCTGCCGAAGCGCTGGGCGATACTCGAATAGGTGTCACCCGGGCGCACTTGATAGCGATAAGGGCCGCTGCCGGGCGCGCGTTCGCGATGAGTGGGCACCAAGATGCGTTGGCCAATGGCCAGTCGACGCGCATCGACGCCCGGATTGAATCGTTGCAAGCGCAGTAACGGGACACCTGCTTGCTTGGCGATTTGTCCTAGCGTGTCGCCGCGTTGTATGGAGACCCAGTTACCAGCGATGTTGCCGCCACGATAGCCATCGGCGCCAGGCCCGCCAGCGCAGCCGGCAAGTATCAAGACAAAGAAGAGGAGGGGGATGATGCGAGCGCACGATCCTTTTCCTCCCATAGCGCGTTCAGCCATGAATGGAAACGTTCCTTGTAATGCGGATCCAGATGATAGTCGCCATTGCCCATCCAGGCGGGCACGTTGAGTCGGCGTGCCGCCATGTGTATGGGAGCTTCGCGACCGCAAAGGAAATGCCAAAAGTTGGGGGCGGCATGACGATAATGAAGCGTGACGTCGAGAATGCCGCTCAGACGATCACCCAATAGATGTATTACCTGGGCGGTGCCGCCGGCCTTGGGGCGCAGCAGATGCCGAAACGGACTCGCTTGCCGATCACGCTTGGTGGGAGTGAAGCGCGTGCCTTCGACGAAATTGTAGATCGTCATCGGCATTTCCCGCGCACGTTCGCACATGCGCTGGGTTGCGCGTCGATCGCGTTCTGCCAGCTGCGGTCGCTGGATCATTTCACTGCGAGCATAGCGGCGCATGAAGGGGAACTCGAGTGCCCACCAGGCGATGCCGACGATGGGCACGAAGATCAGCTCACGCTTGAGAAAGAACTTGGGCATCGAAGTTCGTCCGTACAGCACGTACTGCATGACGAAGATATCCGTCCAACTGCGGTGGTTGGCGATGATTAGCCACCATTGGCTGGGAGACAGGTCCTCGGGTAAGCGCGCGGTGATGTCTGGCTTGACCCAATGACGAATCCACCAGTTGTTGGTGGCGATCCAGGCCAGGGCGATGGCGTTGAGTCCCGCCAGTACGCGTAGTCGCAAACGCCGAGTCGGCGTGACGAGTTTGATGAGCGTCAGCAGATAAAGCGGCACGCCCCAGAAAAGCGTATTGGCGATCAGCAACAGCACGCTTGTCAGCCCCTTGAGGGTCGCCATGCCGTCCTCCTTCAATGACTTGGCAACTTATGCTACTGGATCGTGTAGCGGCTGCCCAGTCTCGGACAAGGCGATGGCGTGCGTATCACTCGGCGAGCGCAGGAAGGTTGGCGAAAAGCTCGAGGGCTTCGGGGTTGGCCAGCGCATCGCGATTCTTGACGGGCTCGCCATGGACGACATTACGTACGGCGATTTCGACGATCTTGCCCGACAGCGTGCGGGGGATATCCTCCACGGCGATGATCTTGGCGGGGACGTGGCGCGGGGTCGTATGCCGGCGTACAGTGCGTCGGATTTCGTCGCGTTTGGCTTCGTCGAGCACGACAGGAGGGCGCATGCGGACGAAAAGTACCACGCGCACGTCGTTCTGCCAGGTTTGGCCGATACATAGCGATTCGAGCACGCCTTCTACCTTTTCGACTTGCCGGTATATTTCGGCGGTGCCGATGCGCACTCCACCGGGGTTAAGGACGGCATCCGAGCGCCCGTGGATGATGACACCGCCGTGGGGTGTCAGTTCGGCGTAGTCGCCATGTGCCCAGATACCCGGGAAGGTCGAAAAGTAAGCGTCGCGATAACGCTCTCCGTCTGGATCGTTCCAGAAGCCGGTGGGCATGCAAGGAAAGGGGCGTTTACAGACGAGCTCGCCTTTGTTGCCAGTGACGCTTTGTCCGTAGTCATCGAAAACGTCGACGTCCATGCCGAGTCCACGGCATTGCAGTTCGCCACGGTACACAGGGCGAATCGGGCACCCCAGTGCGAAGCAGGATACGATATCCGTTCCCCCGGAGATCGAGGCCAGCATCAGGTCGCGCTTGATCTCGTCATAGACGTAATCGAACGACTCATGGGGCAATGCCGAGCCGGTGGAGAGCAGCGCGCGTAACGGTGAAAGGTCCACTTGCTTGCCGGGCGCCAAGCCTTCCTTTTCACAGGCGGAGAGGTACTTGGCGCTGGTGCCGAAGACCGTGACGCTCTCATTGCTGGCGATTTGCCATAGAGTGTCGGGGTGTGGCGCAAACGGTGAGCCATCGTAGAGCACTAGCGTGGCACCGGAGCCGAGCCCGGACACTAGCCAGTTCCACATCATCCAGCCACAGGTGGTGTAATAGAAAAAGATATCGTCGTCATCGATATCGGTATGCAGACGGTGCTCTTTAAGGTGCTGCAACAGGGTGCCACCGGCCGAGTGGATGATGCACTTGGGGACACCCGTGGTGCCCGAAGAGTAGAGAATGTAAAGCGGGTGCTCGAAGGGCAGTGCCTGGAAATCGATTTCGCTGGCGTTGTTATCCAGGAAGTCAGCCCAGGCGATGGCGCGAGGGATATCATCGAGAGCCGGCGCTTCTTCGAGGAAGGGAAAGACCACGACATGCTTGAGAGAGTCGATGGCATCGGCAATATCGGCAACGCGTTCCCGAGTGTCGATGGCCTTACCGTTCCAGGTATAACCATCGGTGGCGATCAATACTTTAGGGGCGATTTGCCCAAAGCGATCCAATACGCCGTTGAATCCGAATTCCGGCGAGCAGGAAGACCACACCGCGCCGATGCTGGCTGAAGCAAGCAAGGCGATGATGGCGTGTTCACTATTGGGGACGAAGCCGGCGACGCGATCGCCTTCCGTGACGCCGCTAGCCTTGAGTGCGTGGGCCAGCTTGGCGACATTGTCGTATAATTCGGCATGGCTGATGACGCGTCGCCGCAGGCGTTCATCGCGAACGATCAAGGCGGGATGTTGGTCACGTCGGCGCAACATGTTGGCGGCATAATTCAAACGTGCTTGTGGAAACCAGCGCGCGCCGGGCATGGCATCAGGGCGTACCAGAACGTCATCGCCATGCCGCTCGGCGACGATGCCGAACTCATCCCACAGGAGTCCCCAGAAAGCATCCAGATGCTCGACGCTCCAGGCGTGCAATGCCTCGTAGTCGGTCAGTGATGTGCCGTGTTCGCGATCGATGCGCCGCATCAGCGCATGCATTTGCGTGCTTTGTATGGCCGTCATCGACGGCTCCCAAAGGGGCGTGGTCATGTGACCTCCGAGTCGTCAATGCCGCCACCTGTCTTCAGGTCGACGTTACATGGAGCGGCATGGGGAGCCGCGCGACGATATTGCAAAGTACAATAATGGTATTAAAAACAAGTCTGTAGCACGCTGTCCACTCGACGAAAGGGTGAGTGTGATAGCGCGATATGTGCGTTTGACGTCATGATGACAGTGCGGTGACGAAAATCTGACCAATCCAAGGCGAGATGGGAAACGACAAGCCGAAATGGCGTTTTCGACGCCGCTCATGCACAGCGTTATCCACAGTTTTTGTGGATGGTTTTTCTGATCCCTGAGAAGGGCACGTCTGACCTTCTATGCTGGACGGCGGGTCAGCGATATCCAGGCAGGAGTGGATGTCGTCATGCGTGCTAACAGGTAGACTAGTGCGCTTGCCCGATGCATTGCCAGCGCGTGTCTCCGGGAGGCATGCCGAACCCATATGCCACTGTTGTCAGGAGGTCGATTTGCGCAGCTTGCCCGCCACCCTACCCATTCTATTTCTCAGTGAAATCAGTTTCCTGCTCGGCCATGGTTTGATCATGACCTTGCTTGGGGTGCGTATGTCGCTGGAGGGCTTTCCCTCGCAGATGGCGGGCTTGTTGATGTCGAGCTTCTCGTTAGGTTTCGTGATCGGAAGTTATCTGATCGAGAAGCGCATCCGCTCGGTGGGGCATATTCGCGTCTTTGCGGCTTGTGCGGCCGTACTGGCGGTGACGGCGATGCTGCATGGGTTATGGGTGGACCCCTGGGCATGGTTGGTGTGGCGCCTGTTCGGCGGTGCGGCGACTGCGGGCTTGCTGATGGTCATGGAGTCTTGGGTTTCGGGTGAGTCGACGAACGATAACCGGGGACGTGTGCTGGGTTGGTACCTGGTCATTTCGACCTCGTCCCTAGCGGTTGGTCAGTGGCTGCTCAATGTCGCCGACCCGGCGACATTCGTGCTGTTTTCGGTCTCGGGAATCCTGTTTACTCTGTCGCTGGTGCCTTTGTCGATTTATCGGATACATGGCCCGACACGCTCGTCGCATGAGGTCTCCAGCAAGATCTCGCTGCGAGAATTGTATCGCCGCGCGCCGGTCGGGCTGGTAAGCGCCTTTACGGCGGGACTGATGGTTCAGTCCTTTTTTGCGATGACGCCCTACTACGGACAGGAGATTGGGCTTTCGACCTCGCAAACGGCACAGTTCATGGCTATTACGACCCTGGTGGCGCTGGTGGCCCAATGGACGCTGGGACGTATCTCCGACCGCCTTGATCGCCGCAAGGTGATCTTATGCATGGCCTTGGTGATGGCGGTGTCCGGCGCCATGATTTCGGTGGCGGCTCGGTTCGACTTCTGGGTGCTGCTCGTGGTGGCCTGCTTTCATACCGCGATGCTGCATACGCTTTATTCCTTGAGCCTGTCGCACACCAACGACTGGCTCGAGCCCGAGGAAACCATTCAGGCCAATGCCAAGCTTTTGATCTGGTATGGCATTGGCTCGGTAGTTGGGCCTTATAGCGCTTCTTTGATCATGGAAGTAACCGGTCCGGATGGGCTGTGGCTTTTTTTGGGAGGTGCCGCACTGGCCTTGGCGATGTTCGTCATGGTGAGACTCTATAGCTATAAGGGAGTTGCTCCTGAAGTGGAGCAAGAGCCTTATGTGGCGGCAGTGCCCATGGTGGAATCGACGCATTATCTCAGTGAGATGGACCCGCGTTTCGAGCCTCAGCAATTCGAGCTCGATTTCGAGCCGTCCTACGAAGACGACTGGGCAGCATATGATAAGAGTGAGCCACAGCCAGAAGCGGAAGAAGAGGCGCGCTTCTAGGCGCTGAGCTCACAGCGAGTGTGCTGCGGCAACAAGAGTTCTGCTGCGGGTTCCGGGAAGCCGCTATAGTGCTTTCTCATTGCGTGGACGGATGCCTATTCAACGCTTTATCGCGTGTTTCTGGCGGGCCGGCAAAGGGTGGGGAGCGCCAACACCTGTAGCGATGCGGGGTTGGCGCTGACATAAACGTTAGCTTTGTGTCGCAGGCATCAGTTCATTATCGCGAACGTATTGCTCGAACTCAGTGAAGCCGCCGATATGGGTATGGTCGATGAAGATCTGCGGTACCGTTTCGACAGGCTGGCCGATAGTCTTTTCCATATCGGCTTTGGTTATGCCTTCTTCGTGAATGTCGATATAACGGAAGCCGAAATCGTCGCGCGCATCACTGAGCTGTTCGGCGAGTTCCTTGGCACGAACGCAGAAAGGGCAATTGGGACGGCCAAAAATCACTGTCAACATAAGTTTCTCCTCACGTTAAGGGGTGTATATGCCATTAAATTAATGGTGTTATTGTTCCGGAGTTGCGCATGGGGTACCAATAGAGTCTTGCTACGCACGCTATTGAGGTGTCCTATGGCAAATCAAATTTGTGCCTCGATCTCATCGAGCCGACCCTCATCGGCTTTCAAGAGAATATCGCGCAATGCGCCGTATATACCCGACGCGCCCACCAGTATGTTTTCCCCATAAAGTTCGGACGGAATACGATCGGGACACTGGTAGAGATGCCCTGTCTTGGCGCCTGCTTCACGCGCGATCAACAATCCAGCGGCAAAGTCCCAGGGTGAGACACTTTCATAATACGCATCAAAACGGCCGCAAGCGACGTGACATAGATCCAGCGCGGCCGATCCGTTGCGGCGTATGTCGCGGCAACTTGTGAGCACGCCAGCGAGGCGGCGGAACAACGGAGCACGCGCATCGCGGCGATAGGGGAACCCCGTAGCAACCAAACTGCGTGACAATTCGCTCGCATCGCTGGCTTGAATGGGCTCGCCGTTCAGCCAGGCGCCTTCTCCGCGTAGCGCCGTGAATGTTTCTCCCAGGAAGGGGGCATGAACGACACCCAGACGTAGCTTCCCCTCCGATGCCCAGGCGATGGACACCGCTACATGGGGATGCCCATACGCAAAATTCACCGTGCCATCGATGGGATCGACGATCCATACGGCATCATTGTCCTCGAGTACATCGCGGTCTGGAGAAATTTCCTCCGTGAGACGCGCATCGTCCTGAAAATGCGCATCGAGCTCGGAAGCGATGAGCCGGTCGATTTCGACGTCGGCGTCTGTCACGAGTTCGTCACCGCTTTTGTAGCGTTGCTGGAACGCTTGAGACTCGCGCGCCGCCACGATGCGTTCTCCTGCCAGCCGTGCGATACGCTCGGCTTCGGCAAGCCGTTGGGAAGGATCCATGCGGTCTCCTGGGGTCAATGCGTTGCTGCTAGTGTTTAATGTTCGCTTTAGTCTAACAGGCATGCCGAGTGGCGTAAGCGATGCGCCATGCTGGCATACCTCGCAGCTAACGTCTTATGCTCGGCATAGATCGTCTTGTCCTCGAGGAGAGTGCCATGGTAGCTCCTTCTACACGGGGCCATCCGCGTGTCGCGATCGTGACCGGCAGTTCCAGCGGTATCGGTGAAGCGGTGGTCAAACAGTTCTGCCAAGAGGGATTGCAAGTATTGGCGGTGGATGCCAATCCGCAAGGCGTGGATATTGCAGAAGCTGCGGGTGCCGTCTTCTACCAAGCAGACCTTACCGATCCGGAGGCTTGCCGTGGCTCGGTGACGGAGGCTATCAAGCGTTTCGGGCACGTCGACATACTGGTCAATAACGCGGGCATTCAGCACGTGGAGGCACTGGAAGATTTTCCCGAAGCGAAATGGCGTCAGATCAACGATCTGATGTTGACGGCTCCTTTCTTGCTGACTCAGGCGGTATGGCCCCATATGCGTCAAGGGCAGTGGGGACGGATCGTCAACATGGCGTCGATCCATGCCAGCGTCGCATCGCCGGGTAAAGTGGGTTATGTCAGTGCCAAACATGGTCTGGTGGGGCTGACGCGAACGGCGGCTCTGGAAGGTGGGGCGGCAGGCATTACGGTCAATGCTCTTTGCCCCGCCTACGTGCGCACGCCTTTGGTGGAACGCCAGATTGCGGATCAAGCGCGTCTCAATGGCATGGATGAGCAGCAGGTGATCGAGGAGGTCATGTTAAAAAACGCCGCGATCAAACGCCTCATCGAACCCGATGAGGTGGCGGCGTTGGTCAGCTATTTGGCGTCGGAGCAGGCCGGCGCGGTGACCGGGGCATGCTGGAGCATGGACCTTGGATGGACCGCGCAGTAATGAAGATGTCGACTAGCGCCTCACGGGGCGCTTTTGCAGTTTTCGCTGCAGCGTTCGGCGGTGCATGCCCAGCGCACGTGCCGTCGCGGAGATATTGCCATCGTGCTCCTGCAGCACTTTCTGGATATGCTCCCAGGTCACTCGGTTCACAGAAGGCGGACTGTTCGCGATGTCGATATCGGGGTCGCCGCCTTCTCGCTCACGAGAGGAGAGTATCTCGTCGGCGTCGGCTGGTTTGCACAGATAATTGACGGCACCCAGTTTGATGGCCTCCACGGCGGTTGCGATGCTCGAATAACCGGTCAGCACGACCACACGACATGACGGAGCAATCGCCAGCAGCTCAGGAAGTAGCTTGAGTCCCGAAGAGTGCTCGAGCTTCAGGTCGAGCGTTGCCATGTGCGGAGGCTCTTGCCGCACGCTGGATAGCGCTTCTTCTTCTGTCATGGCGGTCGTGACCTCGAACCCCCGCCGCCGCATGGCGCGTGCCATGACAAAGCAAAACTGTTCGTCGTCGTCGATGATCAATAGCCGTTCGGCATCTACTGACATGATGTTCTCCGTCGCTTTCAGGCAGGGTCGCCTTCTGTCGCCCGTGGCAGCTTGACCTCGGTAAGCGTGCCGCCTTCTTCATGATTGTAGAGACTGACGCCGCCACCGAAGCGATTGATTGTGGCGTGGGTCAGAAAAAGGCCGATGCCCATACCTTTGCTCTTGCTAGAGATGAATGTTTCGCCCAGTTGATCGGCAATATTCATCGAGACACCTGGCCCATGGTCGCGGATGTCGATAATGACGTCATCCTGCGTCCAGTCGAGCAAGATGGAAATGTCCATGGGGTTGGCGTCGGCAGCGTTGTTAAGCAGGTTCATGATCGCTTGTTCGAGCGTGTTGTCGGTGGCGATATAGGGAGTGCCACGCTTGCCTTGTATATCGATGCGATGGCTCACGTCGGGACGCAATACCAGCCAGCGTTGTAGCACATCGCTTAGCCACGTCTCGGCTGCGGCTATCTCTGGCTTTGACAAGCGCCGTCTGTCGGCATTGGCCACGAGTGTCTGTAGGCGCGCCTTGCAGGTGTCGACTTGTTGTCGCAATAAATCGATGTCCTCCACGAGTGGCGTGTTGTCGCGCGCTTCTTGTCGCATATCGCTGAGTAGCACTGCCATGGTGGACAAAGGCGTGCCCAGTTCGTGGGCGGTGCCGGCGGCCTGTGTGGCCACGGCGAGCACCTGTTCATTGCGCAATGCCGTCTCGCGGGTACGCGAGAGTGTGAGGTCGCGCCGCCGCAATGCGTGTGCCATTTTGAAGATGAAGAATGTCACGAGACCAGCGGACAGACTGAAGTTCAGCCACATTCCGATGATGTGCAGGCGAATACCGGTGCCCACGAATCCGTTGCTTAGCTGTGGGACGGGCTCGTAAAACAGCATCATGGTGGTGTAACTGGCCAAGGAAGCGGCGGCGATGACCCAGGCGAAACGCCAGGGGAGTGTTGCTGCGGCGATGGTTACCGGGACCAGGTAATAAGTGATGAAGGGATTGGTGGACCCGCCTGTGTAGTAAAACAAGAGACTCAAGCCGAGCACATCTATCAATAGATGCACGAGATATTCGATGTCAGTCACGGCCCGGGGACGTCCCAGTCGCCACCAGGTGGCGACGTTAACCAGCCCCATGGCAATGATGACCAGAATGACTGGCATTACATGTAACTGAAAGCTCAGTACTTCTATCCCGAAAATGATCGCCCCTAGAAAACCAGTCCACGTGATGCCGCGCACGATGGTCAGCCGCACCAGGTTACGGTTGGGGGTGGATAGGGGTAAGGGCTGATGCATGGAGGCTCCCGGCGTGCGATACGAACGGTATGATAACCGATAGACGAAATAGCGACAGCCGAACGGGGAGAGTGATAATGCCGCACCTTAGTATGCACGATATACAATAGCCGAGGGAGGTTTTTCTACGCTCTACGAATCCCCCTTGCGTTCGCGTCGGCGGATCCGTAAAGTACGCATCCGCTGCCGGCGACGGGGTTCGTGGCCGGCGGTGAAGGGGTGGCGCAAGTGGCTGACTTGCTTGAGAAATTC
>NZ_JARANX010000100.1:0-2042 GCF_029889785.1 Chromohalobacter sp. 48-RD10
TCGATGTGCTCCACGCTGAAGCGCTGGTGAACCAGACGATACGCATCGTTGTGCATCAGGCTCTTCTTGGTGGTGAGCATCGTTACGGCGGCGCGCAGGCCCGCGCGTTCATCGGGCGTGGTACGGGGGTTGGTGGCCTGGCCCTTCTGCCAGTAGTCGGAGAGCACATCGAAGCACTCGGCCTGGTATTCGACCAGCTTCTCGCGGATCTCTGGCTTGACGCGATTGGTGTCGATGCCGAACAGCCAGCCGTTGAGCTTGTTCAGCGGCAGGGTCAGCAGCTTGCGGCGCTTACCGTCGGCGGCAACCATATTCATCATGGATATGGTTGAAGCCAGCACGGGGTGGCGCTTGATTCGGTTGTACTGCGATTCCCACTGGAGACCTATGGCGTCGCAGATCGGCTTCATGGCCACACGCACAATGCCTCCGGCATTGAAGGTCGGGATGGCGGTGCCGTGGAAATCGACGGAAACGGGAGAGGCGGTGATAGCGGTCATGATGGAGCTCCTTGATGCTGACTGGAGTCCGCCACCGTTGCGACCAAGCAAGAGGGGGCGGACCGTACGCAGGTTGGTCGACCGGAGCATCAAGGAAACCCGGCAGGGCCGAAGCCCTCCCACGCACGGCCCGCCATAACACGGGCACAAAAAAACGCCTTGCGGCGCTGTGCGCCTTGATTGCTGATCGGGCGACCAAACCCGGCCACTGATTTTGCAGCGGCACGAGAATAGTGGCCCAGCCAGGCGCAGGCGTCAAGAAACGCTATCGTATACACGATATCAGAATGGATTAGTGGGCAGGATCGCCGCGATAGGGGTGTATGGGTATACAGTATTAGGCCAACGGCACCGGCTACATCTTAAATCCGTAATAGATGCATCAGCGAAGACTTAGTAAGCTGGGGCGGGGAACCTAAATAATACTGAGCAAGAGGGTCATACCATGGCATTAGTCGCCTGCCCGGAATGTGAGCACGAGGTTAGTGATTCCGCCTTGAAGTGTAGCCAGTGCGGTAAGCAGCTTCGCAAGCTCAAGCGTGGGGCTTTCGGCAAACTCTGTAAGTGGAGTTTCATCCTATTCAACGTCTTGATGATCGTGTGGCTGTTCTCCTACTGGGGCGATCTGGGCTCGATGACCTCCGGCAGCGAGGCGGAGAAAGCCGGTGCTGCGGTGGGCGGCGCGCTCGGTACCGGGATGATCGTCACCACCTGGGCGTTCGGCGACATCATCCTCGGCCTGTTCGTTCTCTTCACTCGTCCCAAGGAGGCCTGAGCATGCGCAAACTCATCATCCCTTTTGCATGCGGTGCTGCCATGCTGGCGGCCTCGGCCCAAGCGCAGCAGGCACCGCGTTATGATGTCGAGTCACATTGTGAACAGGTGGCCAGCGTCGGCGGTAGCCCCAGTAATACCATGTATAACTCGTGCATCGAGATGGAGCAGCAGGCGTACGACAACATCAAGCAGGATTGGTCATCGGTACCTGGCGGCACGCAGCAGCACTGTGACCAAGTGGCCACGGTAGGGGGTGCCGGTAGCTACACGATGCTCGAGTCATGTGTGCAGATGGAGACTCAAGCCGCTGATAACCGCAGCGAGTTTAACTTCGAGTGATGCTATGGCCTTGCTGACCCTGGGCGCCCTTGTGGCGCCCTTTTTCGAAGCATATGGGGGAGAGGGTTTTGACAAAATTTTGATAATTTTTTGAGCGCAACGAAAAACCGCCGCTATGGTTGACCCATAAGCGGCGGTTTTTCTTGATAATCTTGGTCGGAGCGACTGGATTCGAACCAGCGACCTCTGCAACCCCATTGCAGCGCGCTACCAAGCTGCGCCACGCTCCGTTAACGTTCTGCCGGAAGGCTTTCAAGCCGATGCCGCCCGTGGAACGCTGCGTATACTACCTCGGCTTCCGGGAAATGAAAACCCTTGATAGCGCTTTTTTTTCAATTGCTTGCCAGTGCCCGGTAATAATGCATGTCCGACGATGAAGGGGATAAGGCAGTGTGCTGACACGCCATCAACGGAGGTGTATGGAGG
>NZ_JARANX010000101.1:0-2023 GCF_029889785.1 Chromohalobacter sp. 48-RD10
AAATTAGAATCATACTCTAGGCCAAGCGAGTAAAAGCCGATCTGGGAAATACGATTAACTGTATCCCCCAAATTGGAGCCCACATCTAGAACATGCCCTCCCAGAGGCACCACGTTTTCAAGAAAACTTTGGATAGATTTCCATCTATCTTCCATGCCTTGCCTTTTTTCTTGAAATTGAGCATCCGATAGCTCTTTTCTGTCAAATGCTTTATTCCACCATTCACGCCAGTATAAATATGGTTGCCCTGATTTATAAGCAGTAAAGGATAAAAGTAGCTCTCTAGACTCTGCTATATTTTCTGAAGCGTAAATAGAATTATGTTTTTCGTTAATATTTTTAAGCTCACCAACACCTAATTCTATAGAGGGATAGGAGGTTTTTTCTCTATTGTTTTTAGTGTAAAAAACAAATATGGTTGCTTTGTCCGAATTTAAAAAACCTTTGCGAATCATGTTTTTTACGACAGGTGAGGTTTTTTTAGTCCCGATGCTTTTAATTAAAGAGTAATGTATAGAGAGTCTTTGAACAATCTTGCACTCCAAGTCGGATAAAATGTCTATAGCATTATTCTGATTTCCCCATTCAATAAGGCAGTGCAGCTCTGTATTTTTAGCATCTTCTTCAATGAAAAAATCAACAAGTTTTATAATATCGTCGTCGAAAAACTCTCTACCTTTTTTAGGTCCAGCTACATTTCCATTGCAGCTATAATCACCTGCAATGGAGGCCCATCCGAAGTCGATAATTTTAATGTTCCCATCTTTAACCAGTACTTCATCAAGACTGAGATCATTATGGACGCAAGAAAAAGATCTCATTGTATCTAAGAGTGACTCTAGCTGCTGCCGATAATTAGCTGGACAATTCTTTTTGTTTATTGGTGACCCAGCATCTTCTAAAACAAAAATATTCTGCTTTTCATCAACTTCATATAGGAATGGAGTAATTTCTGTGGGCGCTAACTTTTCGAGCCAAAATCTTTCCCTTTCAAATAATCCAGGTACTGTCCCAGTTATTTTCTTTGCCACTTTCCCATCGGAAAGACGATACACGATGCTAGTCTGTCCACTTGTTATCTTTTTGGTAACTGGGTACGCTCTTGAGTTGATAGTCAAGCTATCTTCCTCATGAAGCCTAGAGGTTCTACAAGATAAGTCCTCGGGGGTTAATTGATGATCCTTCGCTGTATCTCCATCCACAAAGTTTAAGTATTTTTTTGATAACGATTTTTCAATTTGACAAGCCACATAATAAGCTATGTCACAAGCATCAAATACGCTATGTAAAATAAATACCAGCTTGCGCTTACAGTTATCATCTAATTTAGATAAGCGCTCAAGTGAAGGCAGGAGAAGCATGTTAGTGCTTTCGAGCTCGCTTGCGTAATAATCACGACTTTTACTTTCTTTCGGAAAAAGACTGTTGTGATAACTTGCATTAAATTGATAAAAGCAGAAGCCGTTAGACTTAGCCCAGTCTTGTAAGTCTTCAAAGCTTGGTTGTCGTGAATGGGTCGGTCGGAAAGTAACTCTAGCTTGAATAACTAAAGTGTCTTGTAAAAAGTTTTTGCCATGCTCTAGTATAGATAAGCTATCACTAAGCTCATCAAGAATTAACCAATCATGACTAGGTAAGCCTTTAATGCTATCAAGCTGGATGCTCTTGATGGGAAGTTTAGCTAAGATCTGCGCTCCTTGACGTTTGCTTTCTGGAAGTTCTTCGACGGGCAAGGGATACAAGGTACTCGTCATTTTCGGATCCAGACAAGCATAAAGCGTTTCTTGACCACCTGAGCCCAGTTGTGCATGTGGAAAAAGCTGAACATCTTCATGCTGTTCTAATGGTTCTGATAATTTAACCTCCCCCGATGGATCAAAGGAGATAATAGCAAAAGCATTGGTTTGTACTAGTTTTTCTGCAAAATTTTGGCGAATTAACTTTGATCGGTTATCGAGTACTACCACCTTACCTTTAAACTGCCAATCAAAGCTCTCCGCGCTCTTTGCCTTGCCTACTTCTT
>NZ_JARANX010000102.1:0-2015 GCF_029889785.1 Chromohalobacter sp. 48-RD10
ACCTCATTGCGCATGTTGCGAAACTTGCCGCCAACATCGGCCATATCGAGGCGCTTCAATGCCTCTTGCCGGCGCTTGAGACGCTCTACCTCTTCGGTGACCTCGGCATACTTCTTGCGCAGTCCCTCAACGCTGCGGCCCTGGCGGCCGAACGTCTGGATCTGTTTGGAGAGTTCCTTCTGGCGAGACGTGGCTTTGCCAATCGCGCCGCCGACCTCGCGAATCTGACCCTTGGTATCGGTCAGCCCCTTGGTCAGTGACTTGGCCACCGTGCCGCCGATGGAGATCTGCGCGTTCAGCCGTTGGTTCGCCATGCTGCCCTACCCGTTGGAACGCGGCAGGCCTTCGACCCACCAGAGGAAGCGGCTGGTCCGCATCGCGCCTATCTCAGTCGCGGACCATCCGGTGTGCGATGCGAGCGCCAGCATCAGCCGGCGCACGTCATCGCGGCTCAGTTCAAAAAACCGGCATAGGCCTCTTGCAGACGTTGGTAGCTCTTGAGCGGCAGCCGGCGAATGTCGTCGGGAGAGATCTCGAGCAGGTTGGCGAACATCGCCACTTCACGCTTGGCGTCGCTGCCGTCCATCTCGTCGTGCAGGATCTGGTCATCGACCGTAGCCTCACGCATGCGCATCTTGGACTGCTCTACGCCATTGACGAGAGCGGGACGCACCAGGGTGATGTCGCAGGTGCCGTCATCGTTGTAGTTCAGGTAGTCCGGGGTATCGCTCATTGCCATGTTTCCTCTTCAGTTCTAAAAATGCAGGCGTTCATCGCCTCCACCCTCTATAAGGGGTACGACTCTCCGGAGGTCGAAAATCAACCCACACCTCTGGATAGGGGCGGCTCAGACACCTAGCGCCGTGCGCAAATCCGCCAGCAGATCCACGCCGTCGACGGTGCGGATCATGTTCTCGATATCGATCTCGTGGACGAGCACGCCGTCGTGCTCTTCTTTGTAGTAATCGAGCCGCATGGTGACGGTCATCGAGGCCACCTGCCCCGCCTGCCATGTACCGCGATCCAGGCTGGTGATCTTGCCGCGCATGGTATGCACGGTCCGGCGCCAGGTGCCGTCGTATGACTGCATGGCACCACGGCCCACAAAGGGCACGTTGTTGCCCTCGGAGACGCCGAATTGGCGCAAGATCTCGCGGTCGTAGGAACGCAGCACGAATGAGCTTTCCAACGGCTCCATACCCATATCGAGGGCGATGGGCGCATCCATGCCACCCGCGCGATGGTCCTCGGTTGAAAGCGTCAGCACCGGGGGCGTGTATTCCATGACCTGGCCGGCATACCCTCGGCCATCCACGGAGACGGTCATCTGTTTGATGATGTTGCGAGCAGCCATTACGCGAACACCTCCTCGACGTAATCGTTCACCAGCTTGCTACGGAACGTGATGCGCTCCGCGGGGTAAGGCGGGGTGAACTCGAAATTGAAGTAGACCTGGCCCTTCTGGACGTTGGCCGGGGTATTGAGGTCGGGATCCGCCCAGCAACGACCGCCCAGCAGCGCGCCCTGAGCTTTGAGGCTGGCGATGTAGGCGTTCACGCCTTCGGTCACGTCCTCGACGTAGGTCTTGGTGATGTTGCGATCCACTGCCCATAGATGAGCGCGCTGGATGCTGTCGTTGATCATGTCCGCCGTACGGCGCACAGAGAGGAAAACCCACTTGGTGTCGTCGGTGAGGGAGCGATTGCCCCACAGCCGGTAGCCGTCTTGGTTGATGATCGTGGCGATGCCGCCCTCGTTGAGCAGGTTGGCGCGCGCGTTCTCATCGCCCAGGGTGAAATCGACGCTACGGCTGGTGCCCAGGATGCCGTAGATCGCTTTGTTCGACGGCGACCACCAGAATCCCCGCTCGTTGTCGATGCGGGCAATGATGCCGGCAACGCGCGCCGACGGCGGTTCGCTGGTATTGCTGCCATCGCCCTGCAGGATCTTCACCCAGGGATCGACCAAGTAGATGCGAGCGCTGCCCCAATCCTCGGCATACTGCTGGGCAGCAT
>NZ_JARANX010000103.1:0-1984 GCF_029889785.1 Chromohalobacter sp. 48-RD10
GCCATGCAAGGCACCCGAGGGCTCGTTGCGATGGCAACCACCGAACTCGCCATAACGCACCGGCAGTTCACGATAGCTGCGCAGGCCGGAATTGAAGACTTGCACATGCCCTGGGCAGTTCATCGGCTTGAGCGCATACTCGCGCTTTTCCGATTCGGTGAAGAACATGTTATCGGCGTAATTGTCCCAGTGGCCGGACTTCTGCCACAACGAAACATCCATGATCTGCGGACAGCGAATCTCTTGATACCCGCTGTCTTTGTAGACCTGCCGCATGTATTGCTCGACGGTCTGCCAGAGCGTCCAGCCCCGTGGATGCCAGAATACCATGCCCGGCGCTTCTTCCTGCATGTGAAAGAAGTCGAGCTTGCGTGCCAACTTACGGTGATCGCGCTTTTCCGCCTCTTCCAAGCGCTGGAGATAGGTCTTCAGGGCCTTATTATCCGGCCAAGCCGTACCATAAATGCGCGTAAGCATTGGCTTGGTAGCATCACCACGCCAATAGGCGCCCGCCAGCTTGGTAAGCTTGAAAGCTTTCAGGTGCCGCGTATTCGGAACATGCGGCCCACGGCACATATCGATGTATTCTTCATGATGATAGAGGCGAACGAGCTCACCATCGGCAATACCCTCGACGATTTCCTGCTTGTAGGGCTCGTCACGTTCAACGAAGGTCGCTAGGGCCTGCTCTTTCGTCACGTACTCACGAACGACATTGTATTCACGCTCGATAAGCGCCTTCATACGCTTTTCCATCGTGTCGAGGTCGTCCGGCGAGATTGACTGGCCGAAATCGATATCGTAATAAAACCCATCGTCCACGACCGGTCCGATCGCCATTTTAGCGTCGGGATAAAGCTGCTTGACGGCATGTCCCAGGAGATGGGCACAGGAATGGCGGATAATTTCCACCCCTTCATGATCGCGCGCGGTCAGGATACTGACCTCGGCATCACGTTCGATCAGGTCGGCCGTATCGACGGCAACGCCATCTATCTTTCCTGCTACACAAGCTTTGGCAAGACCCGTGCCGATGGACTCGGCGAGCTGCATAACGGTCAAGGGTGAGTCGAAAGTTTTCTGACTGCCATCAGGCAAGGTCACGATGGGCATACAAGGTCCCTTATATTCAGTGGTGGCCCATACTAGGGACCACATGAAACGATGAAGATGAAAAGCAATGGGGGGAGGCTATCGGCCTACTTACCCTTGTGCGTCATACGCCTGCGGGCCTGCAACTTAGATGAAAGGCAACACAAACGCATGAAACGGCGAATTGCGCACACTAGCAAGCGCGCGAAATATCGTCCAGTCGCACCTGTAGCACAAATAAAAAGGGGCGCCCGGAGGCGCCCCTTTCTTCGATCATGAACCGAGCGATCGTTACTCTTGCTCGCCCATTTCAACACGACGGTTTTCAGCACGTCCTTCTTTCGTCTCATTGGTTGCGACGGGATCTTCTTCGCCGTAACCCATGGTCGTGACGTTATCGCCGTCGACGCCCTTCGAGACCAGGTAGTCTTTCACAGAGTCGGCACGACGCTGAGAGAGATCCTTGTTATAGGAAGCGCTACCGACGGAATCGGTATAGCCTTCCAGTCGAACGTTGACACTCTCGTTGGCAGCCAGCTTCTCGGCAATACCATCGAGGATGCCTTCCGCATCGCTGGTGAGCGTGGCGGAGTCGAACTCGAAGTTCACATCATGCAGCACCAGATCCGCCGGGCAGCCTAGCGCATTGACTTCTTCACCTGCCGGTGTATCGGGGCACTGGTCCTGGTAGTCCGGAACGCCATCGCCATCGCTATCCAGCGGGCAGCCCTGAGCGTTGACGTCGACACCAGACGGTGTCCCCGGGCATTCGTCCTTGTAGTCCGGAACGCCATCGCCATCGCTATCAAGCGGGCAACCCTGAGCGTCTACCAACACTAAAGCAGCTCAGATCCGTCCATCAGAGAGAGGATCGCGAAAGCCATCTACTTCT
>NZ_JARANX010000104.1:0-1984 GCF_029889785.1 Chromohalobacter sp. 48-RD10
ATCACTAATAACGCCGCCGCCGTGTTGATGTTCCCGGTGGCCGCCGCCGTGGCCGAGCAACTGGGCGTGAGCATCATGCCCTTCGCCATCGGCATCATGTTCGCCGCCTCAGCCAGCTTCATGACCCCGCTGGGCTATCAGACCAACCTCATGGTCCTCGGTCCCGGTGGTTATCGTTTCGTGGATTACCTGCGTCTGGGCGCGCCCATGAGCCTGTTGACCGGTGTCATCGTCATCGGGCTCGTGCCCTTAGTTTGGGGCTTTCCATGAATATCAAGCAGCGGCTGACTAGCGAAATGGGGCTTGCCCTCATTCGTACATTTATAGCACGTGGTATTGCAGCACTCGGTGGGATTTTTCTGGGGGTGGTACTGGGGCGCCTCTATGGCCCGGAAGGCGTCGGTGTATTTGCGCTAGCACAAAGTGTGTTACTTGGTGCTGGGATACTGGCTCGCTATGGGCTAAATAATACACTTATGCGCTATGTGGGGCGTGATTATGAGTCTCCCTATGTAGGGACCTATCTTAAGTGGGCATGTCACAAAGCTGGGGTGCTGAGTCTTGTAGCAGCTTTTTCTGTTTTTTACATGCACAAAGAAATCGCTTGGGCCTTTAATACACCTAAGCTTTCCTCTGTTCTTGTAGGGGTGGCTGTTGCAATTCCTGCTTTTACACTGAGCTTTGTGCTGTCAGGCTTTATGAAGGGAGTCCGCAAACCCGCGACCGCAAATCTCTTGGAAAATGGAGCCGTCTCGCTTGTTGCTGCTTGCGGTATTTTATTATGGCATTGGTTGTTAAATGGGAGTCAGATAGCTGCCGCAGGGTGGGGGCTTGCCATTGCTGCATGGTTAGTGTTTGGGCAAGGAGTATGCCAAGCCTGGCGTTGGTTGAACGCTCATCTACACTTCCGCGATAGGAGACAGCAATCCGAACACGAAATCGTACATTCAACTGAGTTTAGCCGGACATCCAGGGCTTTTTTGGTTATGAGTTTAGCCCAGTTCATGCAGCAAGTAGTTTGTGTATTAATAGCGGGTGCTATGCTTAGTAATTCAGATCTTGGCTTGTTCAAGTCAGCGGAGCGAATGGCACTACTGATCAGCTTTATTCTTATGGTTATTAATGCTGTATTTCCGCCGCGCTTTGCCAGCCTTTACCATCGTGGTGATATCCAAGGGTTATCTCGTCTGGCACGCCAAGGGGCTTTGCTTGGTGTTTTGATGGCAGCACCGTTATTACTCGTATGTCTTATATTCCCTGCATGGGTTTTGGGGTGGTTTGGTCAAGGCTTTAGTGAGGCTTCAACATTACTACGTATCATTGCCATTGCCCAGTTAGTCAATGTGGCAACGGGGTCGGTTGGATTTCTGCTTAATATGACAGGTTATGAAAAATTGATGCGCAATATAGCACTGCTATGTAATGTTGTAGGGGTTATGTTGTTTGTTTTATTTATTCTACTGTGGGGGGTGGTAGGAGCAGCAGTTGGACTGGCTAGCATCCTAGTCGTTCAGAATATAGTGATGTTGTTTTTTGTATGGCGTAAGTTAGGTATCTGGACGTTGCCTTTACCCAATTTCATAAAATATTGCCTCTCCCCTAAAGTTTCATGAAATTTTTAGCCTCATAATATATTTTATATGAGCATTATATTCCATACAATTTAAAAGGCTCCTGTATGACCGAAGTTTCTCCCGAACGCCAAACTCATTTGAAGCAGCTTGAGGCGGAGTCGATCCATATCATCCGCGAGGTGGCTGCCGAATTCGCCAACCCGGTGATGTTGTACTCCATCGGTAAGGATTCGTCGGTGATGCTGCATCTGGCGCGCAAGGCATTTTATCCCGGCACGCCGCCGTTCCCGCTGATGCACGTCAACACCACCTGGAAGTTCCGCGAGATGATCGAGTTTCGCGACCGCATGGCGGACGAAGTGGGCATGGAGTTGATCGAGCACATCAATCCGGAAGGCGTCGAGGCGGGC
>NZ_JARANX010000105.1:0-1982 GCF_029889785.1 Chromohalobacter sp. 48-RD10
GCATTTTTGCGACTAAATATAGTTGCATTATTGCAAGCCCGCAGCCCGCAGCCCGCAGCCCGCAGCCCGCAGCCCGCAGCCCGCAGCTCGAAGCCTTACCCCCGCGTTTCCGCCGGCCGTTCCAGCAAGGGCTCCAGCGTCTGCAGGCAGGTCGCGATCTCTTCTTCACTGTTGTAATGGCTGACGGATAAACGCGTCGCGGCTTTATACCCAAACGGCGCGAGGGCGCGCACCGCCTGGGGCGAAGATAAAAGCTGGGCGGCGATGCCGGTGGCCGCGAGCCACTGCACCACCTTCCACGCTTCGATTCCGCGGACATCGAATGCCACTGTGCCGTCCCGCCATAGCGCATGCGGCGCGCCGATCACTCGCACACGTGGATGGCCGTGCAAACCGCATCGCCACAGCGAGGTGGGCGATGCGCTCGCCTCCGGTGTCGCCGGTGCCTCGGGAAAGCCATGCAATAGCCGGTTCAGCAACGCCCCCTCATGGGCCTGAATGGCATCGCCCGCCGCCTTTAAGCGTGAACACCGGGGCGGGGGGCCGGTGAAATGCGTGCCCAGCCAATCGAGATACGCCACCCACTCGGTAATGCTCGCCAGGGCCGTGGGCTCCTCACCGCTATGCGGCGCCATCAAGCTGCTCGGCGGCGTGCCGCGCATGGCCAGTGACAAACGCCGCGATAGCCACACAAACCCCTGCCGCGGGCGACAGAAGATCGCCTCCGCCCCCACCACATACGCATCGACCTCCCAATGCGCCACCGTAAGCGGCGCATGCGCGGCATGATGCTCCCCCATGACCAGAATGAAACACGCCGGCGCCACCTTGTGTATAGCGCGAGCAATCGCCGCCACATCCTGGCGCATGCCGGTGAAAGGGCAGGTATGCACGAGCGTCGCAACGCGTGTCTCCGGCGTCACGCAGTGAGCATACTCCGCCACTTCCAGCCGGCCAGTCAGCGGATTGACCGGCACCGTCGCACTGCTCAACGCCCGCTGCCTTGCATGCAGTGCGATGGCGGTCATCTCCTCGGCGGAAGCCAGCGCCGTCGTCACGACATGGCTCCCTCGAGGCGCCGCTCCCAGCGCCAACGCCAGTACCCGTGCCCAACCTTCCGCCGTACTCGGCGCCCGCCAAAGCGGGTCATGCGATGCCTCCGAAGACGCCCCTAACCAGGTCGCGAGATCTTCCCAGCCATGGGTGGTCAGCATCGCCTGGATATGATGACCCGGCGCATCCGTCTCCAGCGGCACCGGCAAACTCGCCAGCTCCGCGCCTACCTGCATCGCCGCCTTCAGCGCCAGCGGCTCGCCGACGCCGTTCAAGTGGATTCGCTTGCCATCGATGGGGCAGTGATCGACGTAATAGAAATGCCCCCGCACCTGCCGCAGCACCTGCGGCGGAAAGCCGGTCGCCTGGCCGCACATCGCCGAGCTAGCGCCGTGCGAAGATTCGTGCTGGGATTCGTGCATTGAATTTGCCGCGTTCGTCATCGCCATACCTCAACCTCCCTCCATGCAGGCGTAACCATTAGTATCAGAAATTTAGTAACTAAAGGTCAAGTTAAGCACATATGAAGGCATATTGCATTAGTAAAAAACGAATTACGATATGCGGCTTGCAATCAATATCCCGCAGAGTGCGAGTAATGCAGTGTAAGCATTCATTAACGTTGGGTTATTAAAGTAATTCCTGTAGCATCCGAAATTCAATATTAAACAAGCTTTTATTAGCGCGCTGCTCGTCGCGACACGTTTCGGTGACGTGAAAAAGCGCGCAGTTCAAACCAAAGCGTCATGGCCATACGCAGTGGCCACTGCACTCAGCGCTGCAGGCAGTAATCGGCCCGGTGAGTGGAGGCGCGAGTCGTACCGGCCAACGCCGGTCAAGGGAACAACGAAGGGTAAAACCTCTATGGCAACGGACATGGAAACGCAACGCGTGCGTCCCGAAGATGACGAAATCGACCTGGCGCAGCT
>NZ_JARANX010000106.1:0-1942 GCF_029889785.1 Chromohalobacter sp. 48-RD10
TTTGCGAAAACAAAGGACTATCATTCTCATGGGCATCAAGATTTACAGCAAGCCGGATTGCATGCAGTGCCACGCCACCTATCGCGCCCTCGATAAGCAGGGGCTCGACTATACGGTGGTGGATATCAGCAAGGATCCCGAAGCGGTACGAACCGTCGAATCGCTGGGCTATCGCCAGTTGCCGGTGGTCGTGGCGGCGGAATCGCAGCATTGGTCAGGTTTTCGTCCCGAGCTGATTCGCCAACTCGCGTGAGAGGAAGGGGTAGCATGCGCGATGTAGTCTACTTTTCCACGCAATCGGGCAACACGCGGCGCTTCGTCGAAAAGCTTGACGTGCCAGCGCAGGCCATCCCGCGCAGTCGCAGTGACGCTCCACTGCGCGTGGAGCGCCCCTATATCTTGATCTTGCCGACGTACGGCGATGGCGATCCTCGTACGGCGGTACCGGGACCGGTGATCCGGTTCTTGAACGACCCCCACAACCGGGACCTGATCGAAGGCGTCGTGGCCGGTGGCAATACTAACTTCGGTGCCGCCTTCGGCCTGGCCGGTCGCGTGGTCGCGCACAAGTGCCAAGTGCCGTTGCTACACCGCTTCGAATTGATGGGAACGCCCGAGGATGTCGCCAAGGTGCATGAACGCCTGGCGGCGGAGATGACAGATGCTGGATGATACCGTGGAAACTACCGAGAACACGTCCTCCGTCGAGCTGAGCCGCACGACGCAGACGCTGGATTATCACGCCCTCAATGCGATGCTCAACCTCTACGATAACGAGGGGCGCCTGCAGCTGCAGGCGGACCGCGAGGCGTCGCGTCAGTACTTCCTGCAGCACGTCAATCAGAACACGGTTTTCTTCCATTCGCTGGCGGAAAAGCTCGAGTATCTGGTGGCGGAGGACTATTACGAGAAGGAGGTGCTCGATCAGTACGACTTCGCCTTCATCAAGTCGCTGTTCGAGCGTGCCTATGCCGTGAAGTTCCGCTTTCAAAGCTTTCTCGGCGCGTTCAAGTACTACACCAGCTATACGCTCAAGACCTTCGACGGGCGCCGTTACCTCGAGCGTTTCGAGGATCGCGTGTGCATGGTCGCGCTGACCTTGGCGCAGGGTGACGAGACGGTGGCTCGGCAACTGATGGATGAAATCATCCACGGGCGCTTCCAGCCGGCCACTCCGACGTTCCTCAATTGCGGCAAGAAGCAACGCGGCGAACTCGTGTCGTGCTTCCTGCTGCGCATCGAGGACAACATGGAGTCCATCGGGCGCTCCATCAATTCGGCGCTGCAACTCTCCAAGCGCGGCGGCGGTGTGGCGTTTTTGCTCAGCAATATCCGCGAGGCGGGCGCCCCGATCAAGCATATCGAGAATCAGTCCTCGGGCATCATCCCGATCATGAAGATGCTCGAAGATGCTTTTTCCTATGCCAACCAGCTAGGTGCGCGTCAGGGCGCCGGTGCGGTGTATCTCAACGCGCACCATCCGGACATCCTGCGTTTCCTCGATACCAAGCGCGAAAACGCCGACGAGAAGATTCGCATCAAGACGCTGTCGCTGGGCGTGGTGATTCCCGACATCACCTTCGAGCTGGCGAGGCGCAACGAGCAGATGTATCTGTTCTCGCCCTACGATGTGGAGAATGTCTACGGCAAGCCGTTCGGCGACATCAGTGTCACCGAGAAGTACGACGAGATGGTCGACGACGCGCGTATTCGCAAGACCAAGATCAACGCGCGCGAGCTATTCCAGACGCTGGCAGAGGTCCAGTTCGAGTCGGGCTATCCGTATGTGATGTTCGAAGACACGGTGAATCGCGCCAACCCGATTGCCGGCCGCATCAACATGAGCAACCTGTGCTCGGAGATCCTGCAGGTCAACACGCCGTCCGATTACGATGCGGATCTGGGCTATGAGCGTATCGGCGAGGATATTTCCTGCAATCTT
>NZ_JARANX010000107.1:0-1914 GCF_029889785.1 Chromohalobacter sp. 48-RD10
CCGCGTAATCCGTGCCGTCGACTGTGACAGTCACCGTGGCCTCAGGATCATCGACGCTGCCGGTCAGCGCCGGGCTGTCGTCGTTGATCGGGTCATCGACCGAGTCGAGCGTGAGGACCGGCGGCATCTGATCCAGCGTGGCGGTGTCGGTCACCGTCCCGGTGTTGCCCGCCGCATCCGTGATAGAAAGCGTGGCAGTCAGGTCGCCGTCGGGCAGACCGGTCAAGTCGGCGGTATAGCTGAACGTGCCATCGCCGTTGAGCGTGATGTCCTCACCGGCAATGGTGAGCGGATCACCACCACCGGCACTGGTGATGGTCAGCGAGTCGATGGTCGCGCCATCTTCGACCGTACCGGAGAGGGTGGCGCTATCGGCCTCGGCCGCGTTGTAGACGTCATCACTGAAGATCACGCTGTTGAGAGCGTCATCGCCTTCACCCGGTGCGGTGGTGTCGAGTTCGACCGTGTCGGTCACTGGCTCGGAGGTGTTGCCAGCGGCATCGGTCGCGACAGCGCTGACGCTATTGTCGCCTTCGTTGAGCGTGACCGTGCCCTCGGCCAGCGTCCAGGTGCCATCACCATTGTTGGCGGCGGTGTAGTCACTGCCGTTGACCGTGACGGTCACGGTTGCGTCCGGATCATCGACGGTGCCGCTGAGTGCGGGGCTGTCGTCGTTGATCGGCGCGTCCAGTGCGTCGAGGGTGATCACCGGGGCGTTCTGGTCAATAGTGACAGGACCCGGTGTTGAGGAAGGTCCAGTGTTACTAGCAGAGTCCGTCTGGCGAACCTGAACCACACCATCGCCATAATTACCCGGCTCCAGGGTAAAACTGTCACCGGTACCGTCAGTCCAAGTCGTGCCGCTATCGATAGAGTACTGCCAGGTCGCGCCTTCCTCCAAGCCTGTTACGTTGACCGTGCCGTCGCTCGTGATGCCATCGGCATCGTCAACTCCCGTATCGTTGGCCAGCTCCACTTCGGGGGCTTGAGGCGGTGTGACATCCCCCAAGTCAATATCGACAATCGTTGAGCTGGGATCGCTCGTGTTGCCGGCTGCGTCGGTTGCCACCGCTTCAACTTGCGTTTCATCCTCGAGTGGGGTGTCGGGCGTGACGCTCCATGTACCATCTTCGCCGACCGGCGCCGGTGCACCGATGGCGTTGTCATCGCCGTCGGTTAACGTGACGGTGCTACCGGGCTCAGCGGTGCCAGTAATTTCCTCACCGTTGGTGGGGTTGATTACCGGCGCATCTGGGGCGGTGAGATCCGGTGCGGTGGCGCCAGTCGGATCACTCTGGTTACCGGCGGCATCGGTGGCGGTAGCGCTGACGTCTTCGCCGTTGGTGAGTGCCGGGTCCAGCGGCACGCTAAAGCTGCCGTCATCCGCGTCGGCGGAAGCCGTACCCAGCTCGTTACCGTCGGCATCATTAATGGTAACGGTCGAGCCCGGCTCGGCGGTGCCGGTGACGGCAGTGCCATCCTCAGCGACCGTCGCGCTCGGCGCATCTGGGGCGGTGAGATCCGGTGCGGTGGCACCAGTCGGATCACTCTGGTTACCGGCGGGGTCGGTGGCCGTCGCCGTGACGTCTTCGCCGTTGGTGAGTGCCGGATCCAGCGGCACGCTAAAGCTGCCATCGTCGCCCGCGGTGGCCGAGCCGATTTCATTGCCATCGGCATCGTTGACGGTAATGGTCGAACCCGGCTCGGCGGTGCCGGTGACGGCAGTGCCATCCTCAGCGACCGTCGCGCTCGGCGCATCCGGTGCGGTGAGATCCGGTGCGGTGGCACCAGTCGGATCACTCCGGTTACCGGCGGCATCGGTGGCGGTAGCGCTGACGTCTTCGCCGTTGGTGAGTGCCGGGTCCAGCGGCACGCTAAAGCTGCCGTCATCCGCGTCGGCGGAAGCCGTACCCA
>NZ_JARANX010000108.1:0-1905 GCF_029889785.1 Chromohalobacter sp. 48-RD10
TGGGCGGCCTGATCCTCATCGCCATTGGCGTCGCCGTGCTCTATGAACATCTGGCCGGCGTCGTCTCGCCATGAACGCGATATAGCCTTAACGCGCAAGGCTAAAAAGGCCCGACCACAACGACGCGAGCCAACAAAAACGGGGTGGACCCAATTGGGCCCACCCCGTCTGCTTTCTACTTTACTTCTATATTGCTCTCTACCACTTACTGACGGTCGTTACTCGTCTTCGTCCTCCGGCAGCGCGTAGACGACGACCTGGTCGCCGACCTGATCTTTCACGATCGAGTTGCCGCCTGCCACGAAGGCGACGTATTCGCGGCCTTCATACTCGTACACGGCAGGGTTCGCGACGCCAGGTGCCTCGGCCTGGTCTTCCCATAGCTCTTCGCCGGTCTCGAGTGAGTAGGCGCGCATTTTGGCGTCGATGGAGCCGCCGATGAAGATCACGTTACCCGCGGTGACCGCTGGACCGCCGATGGTGGGCGAGCCCCAGCTTTCGGGCATGAAGAAGCCGTACTGCTGCGAGGAGCCGATCGGGCGACGCCATTTCACATCACCGGTTTTCATGTCGAGTGCGACGATCTCACCAAAAGGTGGCTCCCAGCACGGCATACCGAGCCAGTTACGTGCCACCTTGAGACGCATACCGTAAGGCGCCCCTGTCTGCGGTGCGAAGCCACTCTCATTGCCTGAGCCGCTATCGGCTTTCTCGTAGGCTTCACGCTCGTAGAGCTTCACGTATTGCACGATGTGCGAGGTGTTGACGATGGCCGTTTGGCTGACAGGGTCGAACGCGACACCACCCCATTGCACACCGCCGGAGCTATCAGGATAAGTCAGTGCACCTTCGCCCTTGGTAGTGGGCGGCGTGTACATGCCTTCATACGTCAGGTTGTCCCAGAGCTTGGAACACTGTCCACCGCCAACGGCATCGGCGAGTTTCCAGACCTTCGGTTTCTCGGATTGGTCGAGCAGCGGAGCGGGCTTGGTCGGGAAGGGTTGCGTGTCCGCGTATTCTTCGCCTTTGACGGAGCCATCGCCCTGCGGTACCGGGCGCTCTTCGATCGGCCAGACGTCCTCACCCGTCAGGCGGTTGACGACGAACAGGAAGCCTTGCTTGGTGGCCTGGATCAATGCCGGGATTTCCTCGCCATCCACCGTGATATCCATCAGCGTGGGGGCGGAGTTGATGTCGTAGTCCCAGACGTCGTGGTGGACCCACTGGCGCGACCAGACGACTTCGCCGGTGTCGACGTCAAGCGCGGTGGTCGAGGTCGCCAGGGGCGCGTCCTCGGTGCGATTGCCACCCCAATAATTGGGAGATGGCGAGGAGATCGGCAGATACACGAGGCCGTTTTCCTCGTCGGCGGACATGTGCGTCCACACGTTGGCGGTACCGCTCTTCTCGCGCATCTCGTCGGAAAGGGCGTTGAAGCTCCATTCGCGTTCGCCGGTACGGGCATTGATGGAGAACACGGTGCCGGGAGGCGCTTGCTCGAACGCCCAGTCCTTTCCGGCCCAGCCGAGGATCAGGTGATCGCCCACCACGGTCGGTGGCTGCAGCAGCGATAGCGGCCACTTATCGTGGGTGTCATTCCACTGGTTGACGTCCAGTACGCCGTTATCGGCGAAGCTAGTGCACTTCTCGCCGGTGTCGGCATCGACGGCAAAGAGCTGCGCGTCCATCGTGCCCAGATAGACGATCTTCTGGCAGGACTCGCCTTCGACCGGATCATCCGCTTCCCAGTAGGCGACACCACGACTCTTGAGTGCGGGCTGCGTCATTGCTTCGAGCTTGGACTCGGTGTCGAAGCTCCACTTCTGCTCGCCGGTGGCGGGGTCGAGCGCGAGAATGCGGTAGAACGGCGTGCCGATATAGAGCGTGTCGTTGGCGAATACCGGT
>NZ_JARANX010000109.1:0-1901 GCF_029889785.1 Chromohalobacter sp. 48-RD10
CTCGGGGGTTCCGGGGCGATCATGCGATAGACATCCAACGGCGCCGCCCAGCGGTCCACGCCATTGTAGAGCACCACCGGAAACACCGGCGGCAGGCCTTGGTAAGGAGTGGTGACCTTCTGCTTGAGTAGCTCGCTGTAGAAGCAAGCGACGTAGTGCATCAGCCGGATCGGCATGGTGCGATCCACCGACGACTGAAACTCGAGCAGGATGTACAAATACATCTCTTGCGTCACGCCGTCCCAAGTCACTTCCACCGACCACACCACATCCTCGATCTTCTCTTCGAACATCGGCGTGATGTAATGGCCGTTGTGCTGCTTGAGCGTCGTGAAGTCCATCAGCGTGGCGATCTCGGCTGGTGCAAAGCCTTCGATCAGCTGCTGCACGAATTCCGGGTAGCTGAACAGCTCCTTGTAGCCGGTATCGTGATGATTGGAAGTCGTCTCGGCCATGCGCGCTCCTATCTCGATCTTGGAAGCCTACCGCGTTGCCGGCACCTGCGACAGGGACTATCGCGAATAAATTCACTCCCACTAATATTTTCTCACAACCTGGGTGGCCACTCTATGTGGCGTATCTTGTGGGAGGCCTTCGCGAGAGGCACGCACTGACGCCCTTCTTGCCTTTCTTCCTGGGGGCCTCAAGGCTTCGATTCATGCACATTGACAGCCTTCTTGAGCCTCACTACATTGGGATATACATAAAGAATATCCCAAGGTGACTGTCATGCCTCAAGGTTCCGTTTTCCAATCCAATCGCAATCAAGCCATACGTCTCCCCAAAGCAAGCGCCCTTCCTGAGGATGTAAAGCGTGTCGAGATCATATCCATCGGCAGGACGCGCATCATCGTCCCAGCGGGAGAATCATGGGATAGCTGGTTCGACGAACCTGGCGCCACGGCGGATTTCATGTCCACGCGCGAGCAGCCAGAGGATCAGCGGCGGGAAGCATTCTAATGCTGAAATATATGCTCGACACCAATATTTGCATTTATACGATCAAGAACAAACCGCCCTCAGTGCGGGAGATCTTCAAGCGCCACCACAGTCAGATGTGCATCAGTTCCATCACGTTGATGGAACTCGTCTATGGCGCGGAGAAATCCAGTAATCCCGAGCACAACATCGCCGTCGTCGAAAGCTTCGCAGCGCGTCTGGAAGTTCTGCCTTACGATAACGATGCCGCTGCCCATACTGGCCAACTAAGAGCCGAACTCACGAAAGCGGGTACCCTTATCGGGCCTTACGATCAGATGATCGCGGGTCATGCACGCTCGCAGGGCCTGATTGTCGTCACCAACAACCTGCGTGAATTCGAGCGCGTTTCGGGGCTGCGCCTGGATGACTGGACGACTCATGCCCCATGAGGCACCTCGCCGCCCACCCGCCAGACTCGGCCACAAACAACAACGGCCCTGAAAGGGGCCGTCTAAAACGTAGTTCATGATCCATTCGCTGCAGGATCAGTGCGTGTCTTCTTCGCGCAGCCCTTCCACGTCGGCCACCGTCAGCCCCGTGGCCTCGGCGATCTGTTCATCACTGAGTACCCCCAGCTTGATCAGGTTGCGGGCAGTCTTCTCGATGCCCCGTTGTTCGCCTTCCTGGCGGCCTTTTTCTTCCCACCGTTCAGGCCATTGCTTGATGCGTTCTGCCAGCATGTCGTGTACCTCGTGTAGATCCTGCAACTCGTTGAACTCGGGCAGTTCCATCCCTGGCGCTCGGTTGGGCAGCAGTACGCGGCGTATCCACACCACGAAGGCCCGTCGTAGCCCGGTTTGCTCGGGCGTCTTGAGCCACTCGACCAGCGTGCCCAGCACCTCCAGCATATCTTGCTCGTCGCGATTGTGCTCCAATCGAAAGAGCGCAGCAGCTACGTTGCGCATGTGATCCGACCACTC
>NZ_JARANX010000011.1:0-96692 GCF_029889785.1 Chromohalobacter sp. 48-RD10
GGCGGCAATGTCGATCGCGCTCAAGGATAACCGTCTGATGCGTCAGGCCGGAAAGGATGGGCAGGTTCCCACCCCTATCGCTGAACAGGTTCATGATCTGCTTCATGATGCAAGTGAGGGAACCGATGAGGGAGGTTAATCGGCGGCGCCCGCACTATGGTTTGCCGTTAGTACACTACCACAGTTCCAAAAACCGCAAAGTCTGTCTACAGTCGTAGAACAATTTGCATAACAACGCGCTGCACCTGACCGCTATTCCGCTAGCGCTCCATAGCGGCAGGTGAGCTAAGGCGTTAGGCAACGGAATTGAGTATGGATCTGACCAGTACCGAGCGAGAAGCCATAGGGTTATGCATCTGCACAGAGGTGGTTAACGAGATAATTAATCATGCCTTGCTAGACGTTAGAAAAAACTCGAGATCAGCTGGCGAAGCGCTTGTTTGTTTCAAGGATTTTGTTCATCGGTCGTTGTTCATTATTCGATTCCTTGATTTCGCCAAAGAAGCTGGAGACAGTCGATTGACCGGCGTTTCTGGATCTTGTGTTGATATACTCGATACGGTTTGCACCAATAAGAACCTTGGCATTGATGGCAGTAGTTGCAAACTTTAAGGTGCGATTCAGGAATTGAAAGATTGGTTAAATCAAAAGGCCCCTGTGAAACTTTGGTTGCCCACACTGGATGTTAATGCAGAAATAGGAGTATCAAGAATTGAGTTTTTGAAAATTTCCGGAAATAGTTCAAAGCACAATATTTAAAGATTAACTGGTGTTTCCAAAGGCATTCATAGAATTTTCTCTGAGCACGGCTACAATGTTCCTGTTGAGTTGATTCCTGTCGCGTTAGAAGATTTTTAGGAGTATCTGGAGAAAAACTATTTCATTTACTATGCAACCTGGATGGCGGAATTGTTAAACGAGGTGCGCTGGGGTGTTCAGAGATACTTGGAGCCCTTGTTCGCAGTTTCATACAAACCCGAAAATGATGGGTTGTCCTATCGGGTCGATTATCCAGATGGGATCACTCAGGAGATTGCTAAGCAATGGTTTTGGCGCTTGATGAATCATATCAGGTCTGGCCCATATGTGGATCGTTTTCACACACCCTATAGTCTTAAAGAACAGAGCTCGCCTGAGTGGGACTTATGAGTCCAGTGCCTAACAATCGCAGGCACGGCGACGTCTGTTCCATTGCGGTTTCGCCTCCATTCCAAAGCCGTGCATGCTGCGGGCGTTGGCCTGTAGAGAATCCCACTGACGGCGAAGTTTTGATAGGATCGGGTAAATAGACACGGAGTGGCTGTCATGCCCCGCTTCACGCCTTCAACCACGATCAGAGCGCCACGCTGGCGACCTTCGTTCGCCGCCATGCCGAGGTGACGTTGGCCTCTATAGCTTTTGGTCCCTATGGTTTTTGGCCTCCCACAGTATTTTCACCGGCTCAGAAAGCCTTTCCGGTCGGCGAGGTATTGCCTCGGCAAAGCCTTCGTAAAGCTTCTGCATGTCCGCTTCGATATCTTCGGTAGGCTGCAGGATGATAGGGAAAGTGAGCTGCTTTTTACGATAATCGGCCACTGCCAGAACTATCGGTACGCCGGCTTGTCGTGCAATGTGGTGAAAACCGGTTTTCCACTTCTTGGCGCTCTTCCGTGTTCCCTCTGGGGTAACCACAATTGCCATATGGTCATCTGTTTTGAACTGCTCAACGGCTTGTTCGACGACACCGCCAGCTTGCGTACGATCTACCGGAATGGCTCCAAGTTTACGCAAAAGCCAACCGAAGGGCCCTTTGAACAGGGTGTGCTTGATCATGAAGCGGGCATCAAGTCCTAGCGCAATGCCACAGGCTAGCCCCAGAACACCGTCCCAGTTCGATGTGTGCGGCCCGGCGACGACCATGGCTTTTGGAGTGTCCGGAAAAGGGTGAATATTCCAGCCCGCCATGCGTAGCAATCGTGAAGCTAATCGTTGCATTAGCGAAGGTTTGACATCGACGTTGTTGGGTTGTTTGTTAGCTGTCATTCGTGATTGACCCTTTTGATTCTGATTTTAATTCATACCGCGCCGCTGATTTTCGGGGTTGAGGCCGTAGAAAGCCGCTGACGAGCTGGTGCTGGCGTAAGCACCGTACCACCTGCCCGATTGTGCCACGACATCAAGCCCTTACGTACGCCTCCCGGATACATGCAACCAAAGTCGTGCCTCTACCGAGCGAAAAGAGAGTGATTGGGGGTTGAAAGTCTTTATGCGAATCATTTACATTCCCTATCAGAGTGATCAGCGAGGTGATGGAATGTACGTGTGCATATGCCGAGGCGTGACCGATAATGCCATTCGCGAGGCCGTTGAAGACGGCGCGCGTAGTTGGGATGAAGTGCGCGAGCGCACCGAGTGTGCGACTCAGTGCGGTCGTTGTGCCTGTACGGCCAAGGCCATCACGCGTGATGCCATCACTCAGGAAATGATGCCGAGTGCGGATCTGGCCTACGCTGTCTAGGATGGCATCGCTTAACCACGCGCCGCTGCGTCGCGTCGCTGCATATCGAACATCATCGCCAAACGCCGCTATCCCATTGGATAGCGGCGTTTTAGTATCTGGCGCTTGGCGCAGGCGGAGTGGCAATCGTTCTCGCCTGTTATTTCCAATCCTTCACAAATGCGGCCTTTTCACGGCAAGATCTTGTCTTAATTCGACTTTTTCGGCGAAATAGTCGATACTCCCTATATTCCATGGCAGGGGTGGCTGGGTTACGATTGGTTGGTCATCATTGCTTTAAAACTAAATGGATCTTCAGGGAGACGTGACGATGAAAGGTGATACCAAGGTCGTTCAGTACCTCAATACCGCATTGGGCAACGAGTTGGTGGCGATCAACCAGTACTTCTTGCATGCCAAGATGTACAAGGATTGGGGGCTGGCCAAGCTCGGCAAGTGGGAATACGACGAATCCATCGAAGAGATGCGTCATGCCGATGAGTTGATCGAGCGCATCCTGTTCCTCGAGGGCATTCCCAACCTGCAGGATCTGGGCAAGCTGCACATCGGCGAGAACACCAAGGAAATGCTCGAGTGCGACCTCGCCATCGAGAAGACGGGCTGGCAGGACCTGGTCGATGCCATCGCCTATTGTGAAGAAGTGCGCGACTACGTCAGCCGTGATCTGTTCCGTCGTATCCTCAATGACGAGGAAGAGCACATCGACACGATCGAGACCGAACTCGGCCTGATCGACAAGGTGGGTATCCAGAATTACCTGCAGCAGCAGATGAACGCCGACGACGAGTGATCGCGTCGCTGCCATGCCGATACCTGATGCCCGCCGATTGGCGGGCATCTTACGTTACGGCGGATGGCGCGAGGTGGGGGCTCAGCCCAGGTCGTTGACCAGTAGCGCTTCGACGTCGGCGGTGCGTTCGGCTAGCGTGGCCGCGTCTGGGGCGAGGACCGTGACATGGCCGATCTTGCGGCCGGGGCGGGGCGCCTTGTGGTAGTCGTGCAGGTGCGCACCGGCGACGCTGAGCACGGCGTTGCGATCGGGCAAGGCGCCGATGATATTGAGCATGGCGCAGGGCACGAGTCGTGTAGCCTCGCCCAGTGGCAAACCAGAGATGGCGCGCAGGTGGTTCTCGAACTGGCTGGTCGTCGCGCCTTCGATGCTCCAGTGCCCGGAGTTGTGCACGCGCGGGGCGATTTCATTGGCCAGTAGTTCGCCGTCGCGGGTGACGAAGAACTCGAAGGCCATGACGCCGACGTAATCCAGCGCCTCGAGCACACGCGTGGCGTAATCGGTGGCTTTGGCCTGCAGCGGGTGGTCGGGCTGCGGCTCGGTGCGATGCAGAATGCCCTGGCGATGCTCGTTGCGCGACAGCGGCCAGACCCGCACCTCGCCGTCGCGGCCGCGCACGGCGATGGCCGAGACTTCATGATCGAAGTCGACGAAGCCTTCCATGATCAGCGGCACATCGCCTAGTGCGGCGACGCTACCGGGCACGTCCTCGGCATTGCGCAATACCTTCTGGCCCTTGCCGTCGTAGCCGAGCGTGCGGGTCTTGAGCACCGCCGGCAGGCCGATCTCGGCCACCGCACGGTCCAGGTCGGTCTGGTTCTCGATCAACGCGATGGGCGCGATGGCGATATCCAGTGACTGGAACAGCGATTTCTCGGCGCCACGGTCACGCGCCGTTTCCAGCGCCTTGGCCGGGGGAAAGGCAGGGCGCTGCTCGGCGAGCTGCGTCAGCGCCATCGTCGAGACGTTCTCGAACTCGAAGGTGATGACGTCGCTGGCTTCGATCAGCGCCTGATGCGCCTCATCGTCTTCCCACTCAGCGCAGATATGGACGCCGTGGATGGCGGCGCAGGCTTGGGTCGACGGATCGAGAAAGGTGAAGCGCATGTCCAGCGGTGCGCCCGCTTGTGCCAGCATTCGACCCAGTTGGCCGCCGCCCACGATACCGATATTCATTCATGCCTCCTGCGTGTCGTCGGTGGGACGCGGATCGGGCGCGTCGAGCACCTTTTGTGTCTGTGCGTCGCGATAAGTCTCAAGCGCCTGACGAATATCCGGATACTTGTTGCCCAGCATGGCGGCGGCCAGTAGTGCCGCGTTGATAGCGCCGGCACGGCCGATGGCCAGGGTACCGGTGGGAATGCCGGCAGGCATCTGGACGATAGAGAGCAGCGAGTCGACGCCGCTGAGCATGCTCGACTGCACGGGCACGCCAAGCACCGGCAGGGGCGTCTTGGCGGCGGCCATGCCGGGAAGATGCGCGGCACCGCCGGCCCCGGCGATGATGACTTCCAGCCCGCGCTCGGCGGCACCGGCGGCGTAGTCGAACAGCAAATCCGGCGTGCGGTGGGCAGAGACGACCTTGACCTCGTGCTCAATGCCCAGTGCCTCGAGCGTGTCGACGGTGTGGCACAGGGTCGCCCAGTCGGACTCCGAGCCCATGATGACACCAACCAGTGCGCTCATGCGTTCTCTCCTTCGGATGTGTGGCAACGTCATGGCGTCGCGAAACGAGAAGCGCGGCATTGTAGCATCGCAGGCCGCGTGGGGCAGCGACGTGCTTATTTCAACGTACGTATCTCGAGGTGCTCATTTTGCTCGGCGTACGCCGCTCAACGGAAGGCAGCCTCGAGCTCGAAGCGCGGCACTGGCTCGCCGGCGACCTCGACGGTCTCGCAGAACATCGTCAAGGGGCGCACCCAGAGGCCGTAGTCACCGTATAGCGCGCGATAAACCACCAGCGATTCCTCGGTTTCGCTGTGCTGCGCGACGCCCAGCACTTCATAGCTGGCGCCCTTGTAGTGACGATAGATGCCGGGAACCGGGCGTGTCTCGTGGCTCATGTGGATGTCTCCGTGACGTGAGGATCGGCCGGTTCGTGCTCGGCCTTGGCGGCGAGGCGCGCGAGCGTGCGCGAGGCGGCCACGAAGCCGAAGGTGCCGGTGACGAAGGTGGCGGCGCCGACGCCGCTGGCGCAGTCGAGGCGCGTGGACTCGCCATTGCCGGGTTTTTGCTGGCAGACTTCGCCATCGGCGTCGGGATAGACGAGCTGCTCGTCGGAGTAGACGCATTCGACGCTGAAGCGTCGCTTGGGATTGCGCGAGAAGCCGAAATCCCGCCGCAGGCGCGCGCGTACCTTGGCCAGTAGCGGGTCGTGTTCGGTGCGCGTCAGGTCGGCGACGCGGATCCGCGTAGGGTCGGTTTGGCCGCCCGCCGCGCCGGTGACGCTCAGGCCGATTTTGCGGCGCTTGCACCAGGCGATCAACGCGCTCTTGGCGATGACGCTGTCGATGGCGTCGATGACGTGGTCGGCGTCCTCGGGCAGGCGCTCGGCGAGATTGGTCGGCGTTACGAAGGCGGTGTCCGCGTGCACCTTGATGCCCGGCTGAATGGCGCGGCAGCGCTCTGCCATCACCTCGACCTTGGGGCGCCCGATGGTGCCGTCCAGCGCGTGCAACTGGCGGTTGACGTTGGACACGCAGACATCGTCGAGATCGATGAACGTCAGGGTACCGATGCCGGCGCGGGCTAGCGCCTCGGCAGCCCAACTGCCCACGCCGCCCACGCCGATGACGACCACATGAGCGTGGCGGAAAAAGATCGCGGCGCGGGTGCCGTAGAGGCGGCGAATGCCCCCGAAGCGGAAATCGTAATCGTCGTGCATGTGATCTTTCCTCGTTACCGGGCGTTACCGGTCGTGGCCGGCGGGCCATAGCGAAACAGGGCGTGTCTCGTGCCAGTCGACACGCGTCGCCGGGGCGTGGCCCTGCCAGCCGAAGCGCGCGAACAACGTGCGCATGTCATCGGCCAGGGGCGCGTCGATGTGTAGCGTGCGCTGGTGCTCGGGGTGCCAGAGCGTCATGCCTACGGCCGCCAGCAACAGGCGCGGGCTTTCCAGATGATCGCGGAAGAAGCGATTGTGGGCGCCCTTGCCATGCTTGGCGTCACCGATGATCGGGTAGCCGCGCCGTGAAAGGTGGCGGCGAATCTGATGCCGCCGGCCGGTCCAGGGCTGGGCCTCCATCAAGGAATAGCGCACTTGGGGATAACGGTCGATGCGTACCGGCAATTCGACGCTGTCCAGGCGGCGCACGGCGGTCCAGGCGGCCAGTTCGGGCATTTCCGACTTGGGACGTTTGCCATCTTCCTCGCGCAGGCCGTAATCGAGCACGTCTTGCTCCGGGCCGACGCCGCGGACCACCGCCAGGTAGCGCTTGTGCACGCGGTGTGTGGTGAATTCCTCGCCCAGCGCCTTGGCCATTTCCGGGTCCAGCGCGAAGAGCAAAAGCCCCGAGGTCGGTCGGTCGAGCCGGTGTACCGGATAGACATGGCGCCCGAGCTGATTGCGCAGAGTTTGCAGGGCGAATACCTGCGCATCGGCGGCGATCGCGCTGCGGTGGACGAGCATGCCCGAGGGCTTATGCACGGCAACCATGCGCTCGTCCTGATAGAGTACGGGCAATTCCAACGTCATGAAGGGGCCTTCGGCTCGCTCGAAGGGCGCCTATTGTCGACGTTGCCACGTAGGATGTACAGCCGATGACGAAGTCGACGCAACCACATCAGGAGGCAGGCATGAGCGAGCATCAGGCACCGCATCTCGTCGTCCTCACCGGGGCGGGCATCAGCGCCGAGAGCGGCCTCAAGACGTTCCGCGACGGCGATGGCCTGTGGGAAAACCACCGCGTGCAGGATGTCGCCACGCCCGAGGCCTTTGAGCGTGATCCCGAAAGCGTCCTGCGCTTCTACGACGAGCGCCGCGAGCAGACCCGCCAGGCATCGCCCAACGCCGCGCATCACGCGCTGGCCGAACTCGAACGGGCCGGATTTCGCGTCAGCGTCATCACCCAGAATATCGACGATCTGCACGAGCGGGCGGGGTCGCGCGATGTATTGCACCTGCATGGCGAGATCCTCATGGCGCGCTCGAGTGCCGATGCCAGCTTGCGCTACCCGGTGGGGCGGCAGGGCATCCGGATGGGAGAGTTATGCGACAAGGGCAGCCAATTGCGCCCGGACGTGGTGTGGTTCGGCGAGCCGGTGCCGGGTTACGCCCAGGCCTGCGATGTCGTTGCCGAAGCGGATTTCGTGCTGGTGGTGGGCACCTCGTTGGCGGTGATGCCGGCGGCGATGCTGCTCGATCAAGCGCCAATCGAGGCGCCGTGCCTGCTCGTCGACCCTCAGGCCGAGTCGCTCGCGCCCCGCGGCGTACGCGCCATTGCGCAACCGGCAAGCCAAGGCGTGCCGACGCTGGTCGAACACTGGCGACAAGTGGATAGCCTATGGGTGCCGGACTGGGCCTGAAGTCGATGCACTTCGCCTGTGCCACGTTTTACGGCACACTACGTGCTTCATCTTTCATACATAAAAAGGTGCATAAAGTACCGACGCGACACGCTAGGACACGCACATGCCAATCTTCGAACGTATCAATCGTCTATTTCCCGTCTGGGCCATCTTGCTGGCCGCCATTGCCGCCTTCGTGCCGGAGCTTTTCACTGGCCTGGCCGATTATATCAAGACGCTGCTGGTGATCATCATGTTCGCCATGGGGCTGACGCTCGCCAAGGGTGATTTCGCGCGCGTGGTGAAGTCGCCCAAGCCCATCGCCGTGGGCGTCATACTGCAGTTTCTGGTCATGCCGCTGGCGGCGCTACTGGTGTCGCGGGTCCTCGGCCTGTCGCCGGAATTGACCATCGGCATGGTGCTGGTGGGCGCCACGGCGGGCGGGACTTCGTCCAATGTGATGACCTGGCTGGCCGGCGGACATGTGGCGCTTTCGGTGTCGATGACCATGGTCTCGACGCTGATCTCGGTGGTCGCCACACCGCTGATCACGCTATTGCTGCTGGGCCAGAGTATCGACGTGCCAGTGCTGGGCATGTTGATCAGCATTGCCCAGTTGGTAGTCGCGCCCATCGTGGTGGGTGTGGTGATCCATCACCTGCTGGGGACGCATATTCAGCGCGTGGAACCGGCCCTGGCCACTCTGGCCATGGCGGCCATCGTCTTGATCATCGCTATCGTGGTCGCACTGAATGCCGGGCGGCTGAGCACGCTGGGGCCGATCGTGGCGCTGGCGGTTATTGCGCATAACGGCATCGGCCTCGCGGCGGGGTACGGCCTGTCGCGAGCGCTGCGCTTCGATACACGCACCGCGCGCACTATCGCCTTCGAGGTCGGCCTGCAGAACTCCGGGCTGGCGGTGACCCTGGCCAATCAGTTCTTCACTGCGAGTTCGGCGCTGCCCGGGGCGCTGTTCTCGGTATGGCACAACGTCTCCGGCTCGCTGCTGGCGGGTTATTGGAAGCGCCGCCACATTTCGAATGCGCCGCCTGCGGCCTCGACGACGCGTGGATAAACGCCCGGCCGGGCATGCTAGAATGCCCGGCCTTTTCGACCCAGCCTGATACCTCATGCATGAATCCCACGATACGCCGACCGATTCAGCCACGGTGGCGACCGGTTATGACCCCGAAGCGCCGCGCAAGCCGTTCAATGCGCGCGGTAGCTTCGTCTCGCGTTGCCCGGACTGCCGGCTACCGGCGCTCAACTGCTTGTGTCCGTATCGTGTGGTGGCTGAGAGTCGCGCCCACTTCTGGCTGCTGACGCATCCCATAGAGCACTACAAGCCGACCAATACCGGTCGTCTGATCAGCCATATCCTGCCCGAGACCGAGGTTTTTACTTGGTATCGCACCGAGCCTGACCCGCGGCTCCTGGCGCTGCTCGACGACGACCGCTTCGCGCCGTTCGTCGTCTTTCCCGACGATCAGGCGGACTACACCGAGCGCGTGGTAGGGCCCGACGCGGTCGATGAGGTGCTGGCCACGCCGCGCATACCGGTGTTCATCCTTCTCGATGGTACCTGGCGTCAGGCGCGGCGGATCTTCCGGCGTAGCGAGTACCTGGCCTCGCTGCCGGTGCTACCACTCAAGACGTCGCGACAGACGCGCTACCGGCTGCGCAAGTCGGCCTCCAGCGAGCATCTGTGTACTGCCGAAGTCGCCGCCGAGCTGTTGAGCCTCAGTGGTGACGTTGAGGCCTCAGCGATCCTCGACGACTACTTCGAGGTGTTCAACGAGAACTACGCCTCCAGTCGGCGTGATCGCCAGGTCGAAGCGCCTTCCGGCGCGATGCGGCGTTTGCTCGAGCGGCGTGGCAACGCGGATGGCGCGAGTGATGTGAGTTACACATGATCGGCGACCTTGTCTGCTTTTACGGCGCCGGACGCGCGTGATCTTGAAGTTTCGATTTGCCGTGTTCGATGAAGGTCGGTAGGGTGCGCCCTTCACGCGACTATCGGAACCGAAAACAGATGACTCAACACGACGCGAGCGCCACGCGCTCGGGCACGCGTTTTGGCGACCCGACGGTGATGGGGCTGACGATTGGCTTCATCGTGCTGTTTGTGGCGCTTTCGCTGATCGATGCCGACGCCATGACGGCGGTGATCGGCGCCGGGTTTGCCTGGACGGCGAAAACCCTGGGGGCTTATTTCCAGCTGCTGTTGCTGCTGACCTTCCTGATCGCCGTGGGCGTGGCTGCATCGCCTGCGGGACGTGCGCGTATCGGCAATCGAGAACATCCGGACATAGGCACCTTCAAGTGGGTGTCGCTCATCCTGTGCACGCTGTTGGCTGGTGGTGGCGTCTTCTTTGCTGCCGGGGGACCGGTTTATCACTTCGTGGTCACACCGCCGGCGTTTTCCAGCGAGCCGGAGACTGCGGCAGCCATTCCCAATGCGTTGGCGCAGTCCTTCATGCACTGGGGCTTTCTGGCCTGGGCGGTGCTCGGCACTCTGGCGGCCATCGTGCTCTCGCATCATCACTATGATCGTGGCTTGCCGCTGCAACCGCGCACGCTGTTGGCACCGTTGTTGGGTGAGACGCGCATGCGTGGCGTCTTCGGTGGCGTGGTAGACGCCGTCTGCGTCATCGCCGTGGTGGCTGGCACCGTGGGGCCCATCGGCTTTTTGGCCACGCAGATGAGCTTCGGCTTGCATACGCTGTTCGGCGTGGCCGAGGGCTATAGCACGCAGTTGATGATCCTCATCGTGCTGGGCGGGGTCTATGTGAGTTCGGCGATCACCGGCATTGACCGAGGCATCCAACTGATGAGCCGTTTCAACGTCATGCTGGCGTTGGCGATCGGCGCTGTCATCCTGCTCTTCGGGCCGACGCAGTTCCTGTTCGATAGTTGGTTCCAGGGCTTCGGCACCTATGTGGGATCATTCTTCGAGATGGCCACCATGACCTCGCAGACCGCACCGGATTGGTGGATGAAATGGTGGACGGTGTTCTTTTTCGCCTGGTTCATTGGCTATGCGCCGTTGATGGCGATCTTCGTGGCGCGTATCTCACGGGGTCGCACCATCCGTCAGATGGTCGTCGCCGTGGCCGTGCTCGCCCCCGTGGCCACGTCGGTGTGGTTCACTCTGCTGGGCGGTTCGGGCATCTTCTACCAGATGAGCGGCGCTATCGATCTGAGCGAAGCGCTCCAAAACTTCCAGTTTGATGTCGCTACGTTGACGGTGGCTCAGGCGCTACCGGGTGGCAAGTTGATGGCACTCGCGGTACTGATACTGACCACGATTTTCGTGGCCACCACCGGCGACTCCATGAGCTACGCGATTTCCGTGGTCAATGCCGGCCATGACGATCCCCAGCCGGCGTTGCGCGCGTTCTGGGGCTTGGCCATGGCGTTGATGGCGGCGATTCTGCTGTACATGGGCGCGGGGCAGATCAGCGTCTTGCAGCAGTTCATCGTGATCACCGCGATCCCCGTATCGCTGGTGCTGCTGCCTTCGCTGTGGCTGGGGCCGCGCGCCGCGCAGGCCATGGCCAAGCGTCAGGGAGTCGTCGCGTCATAACCGACGTTCGATGCCTTGCATGAAAAAGCGCCCCGGCATATCGCATGTCGGGGCGCTTGTCGTTATCGGCGGGGTGTCATGGCTCGGATGAAATACACGGTGTGCATTGCATATGATTGGTGACCTTGTCTTCTTTTACGGCGCTCGGCGCGCTCGATGTTGAAATTTCGATTTGCCGTGTTTGACGAAGGTCGGTAGGGTGCGTCCCTCACGCGATGACCGGAACCGGAAACAGATGACTCAATATGAAGCGAGCGCCACGCGCTCGGGCACGCGTTTTGGCGACCCGACGGTGATGGGGCTAACTATCGGCTTCATCATTCTGTTTGTGGTGTTGTCGTTGACCGATGCCGCCGCCATGACAGCGGTGATCGGCATCGGATTCGCCTGGACGGCGAAGAATCTGGGAGCCTATTTCCAGCTACTATTACTGCTGACCTTCCTGATTGCCGTGTGCGTGGCCGTATCACCTGCGGGTCGCGCGCGCATCGGCAATCGACAACAGCCGGATATGGGCACCTTCAAGTGGGTGTCGATCATTCTGTGCACGCTGCTGGGCGGCGGCGGTGTATTCTTTGCTGCCGGCGAACCTATCTACCATTTCGTGGTGACGCCACCGGCGTTTTCCAGTGAGCCGGGCACGCCGGCAGCGGTGCCCAATGCGCTGGCACAGGCCTTCATGCACTGGGGATTTCAGGCTTGGTCGGTGCTGGGTACTTTGGCGGCTATCGTATTGTCGTATCATCACTACGATCGCGGTTTGCCGCTGCAACCGCGCACGCTGTTGGCGCCGCTACTGGGCGAGGCACGCATGCACGGTGCCTTGGGTGGCGTGGTGGATGCCGTCTGCGTCATCGCCGTGGTGGCCGGTACCGTAGGCCCCATTGGCTTTTTGGCCACGCAGATGAATTTCGGTCTGCATACCCTGTTTGGCGTGACCGAGGGCTATGGCACCCAGTTAATGATCCTCGTCGTACTGGGCGGGCTCTATGTGAGTTCGGCGATCACCGGTATCGACCGAGGCATCCAGTTTCTGAGCCGTTTCAACGTCATGCTGGCGTTGGGTATCGGTGCCGTGATCTTGCTGTTCGGATCGACCCAGTTCTTGTTCGATAGCTGGCTTCAGGGCTTCGGCACCTATCTGGGGTCGTTCTTCGAGATGTCCACCATGACCTCGCAGACTGCGCCGGACTGGTGGATGAAATGGTGGACGGTATTCTTCTTCGCCTGGTTCATCGGCTACGCGCCGCTGATGGCGATCTTCGTGGCGCGTATCTCACGGGGCCGTACCATCCGTCAAATGGTCGTCGCCGTGGCCGTGCTCGCCCCCGTGGCCACTTCGGTTTGGTTCACGCTGCTGGGTGGCTCGGGCATCTTCTACCAGATGAGCGGTGCCATCGATCTGAGCGACGCGCTCCAAAACTTCCAGTTCGATGTTGCCACGCTGGCGGTGGCCCAAGCGCTGCCGGGCGGCAAGCTGATGGCGCTGGCGATTCTGCTGCTGACCACGATCTTCGTGGCGACCACCGGCGATTCCATGAGTTATGCGGTTTCCGTGGTCAATGCCGGTCATGACGATCCCCAGCCGGCGTTGCGAGCGTTCTGGGGCTTGGCCATGGCGTTGATGGCGGCGATTCTGCTGTACATGGGGGCGGGACAGATCAGCGTCTTGCAGCAGTTCATCGTGATCACCGCGTTCCCCGTGTCGCTGGTGCTGCTGCCTACGCTGTGGCTGGGGCCGCGCGCCGCGCATGCCATGGCCAAGCGTCAGAGAATCGTTACGTCGTAATCGACGTTCGATGCCGTGCATGAAAAAGCGCCCCGGCATATTGGATGCCGGGGCGCTTGTCGTTGTGGGATGCTGGAGAAAGGCGGTTAAGAATTATCTGATATTTCGACAGGCGATCAGAAGTTCTAACGTCTAGTCTCCCCATGTTCGACCAGGCGTTGTGCCTGTTGATGTCGCGAGGCCTGTATCTCGGCCATGTCGGCGACGACATGGTCGTGGATGGTGGCCGGGGCCGTCTCCGGGCGTCCGGCATCAAACGGCGGCGCGGGCGCATATTCGAGAGTCAGTTGAGAGCGCTGAGCGGTCTCGTCATCGAACAGTACTGCGATGACGGTCAGCGCGAAATCGATCCCGGCGGTGACACCGCCGCCCGTGATGATCTCATCATCGCGCACGACACGCGCCGGGTCCGGGGTGGCGCCGAACAATGGCAGCATGTCGCGCCACGCCCAGTGACAGGCGGCTCGTCTTCCGTGGAGCAGGCCCGCCGCTCCCAGAATCAATGAGCCGGTGCAGACCGAGGTCACGAACTGTGCGGTACTGGCCAGATGTCGAATGGCGTTGAGAAAACGGCTGTCCTCGGCTGCATCGAGGCAGCCCAGGCCACCGGGAACGCAGAGAACGTCGCAAGAAGCGATGTCTATCAGGTCGTCCAGGTTGGAAAATGTCAATCCCTGGGCGTCGACGGGCTCCCCGCCGATGGAGGCGACCACCACGTCGACCTGCGGCGTACGCGAGAAGAATTGATGAGGACCGGTGAAATCCAGGTGCGTTACACCGGGGTAGATCGGTATGACAATACGTAGCTTTGAGTCCACGATAGTTTCCTCTGTAGAACGAGTTGGAGGTTTAGATTAGCCTGTACCGTGATAGTCTCAAATGACCTATAACCCTCGTTTTCCGCCATGACGCTATCGATCGGTTTTTTCGTTTATCCGAATCATCAAACGCTGGACCTAGCCGGGCCGATGTCGGCGTTTGGTCTTGCCGGACGGGTGGATGAAATATCGCCCTACGAATTGCACGTATTCTCGGAGCAGGGTGGTCGGTTGGAAAATAGTGTCGGCGTGGAGATCACCACTCGTGCGCTGAATGAATGCTCGGTGGATACGCTGATCGTGGTGGGCGGTGGTCACCCCGAAAAACTACCGGATAGTAGCTTCGAGGCTGTGAAGCAGGCAGCGTATCGCGCTCGGCGTGTGGCCAGTGTTTGCACAGGGGCTTTTGTTCTCGCTGGCGCCGGGCTCTTGAGTGGTCGGCGTGTGACCACGCATTGGCGCGGTGCTTTACGATTGCAGCAGTCTTATCCCGATATTCACGTCGAGGCGGATCGGATCTATGTTCGCGATGGGCACATCTGGACGTCGGCCGGCACTAGTGCCGGTATCGATCTCGCGTTAGCCTTGATCGAGGAAGACTGTGGTCATGATATCAGCCAGGCCGTCGCCCGTGAGCTGGTAGTCTATTATCGTCGCCCAGGCGGGCAATCACAGTTTTCCACGCTCTCCGATCTCGAGCCCGATTCCGATGGGACTCGACTCGTGCTCGACTACATACGTCGTCACTTGGATGCTTCGCTGACAGTGGATGTTCTGTCTAGCGTTGCTTGCCAGAGTCCGCGCCAGTTCACACGAATATTCAAGCGCGAAACCGGCGAGACGCCTGCACGCGCCGTTGAAAGGCTGCGGGCTGAAGCCGCCCGCTGGCGTGTCGAGCAGACTCTAAAGCCTGTGGAGACGATCGCTTGCCTCGTCGGGTTCAATGACCCGGAACGCATGCGTCGTGCCTTCCTGCGTTGCTTTGGCCAGACACCACAGGCGCTGCGCCGTATAGCGTCGGATCATCGGCATCCCTGATGACTGTTCTGCAGTGCTAGCCTTGCATCGAGCGACCATCCCTGCTTAAACCCGGCGTTGGCTAGCGCTTTGGAACATAACAGCGTCCAGGCTTACCCAAACAACTGCCCCGCGATACGCAGCCCGGCGATCCAGGTGCCGGCGGCGGAGCCCAGCGTGGCGAGCAGGAACACCAGCAGCGTGCGGGCGACGCGGTTTTTCCACCAGCCGCGCGGTGTGCTGACGTCATGGCGTAGGCGTGAAAAGTCGCCCACCGTGGGGCGGCGTATGGCGAGTTCCACGCCAGCGGCGACGAAACCGGCACCGATGGTGGGGTTGAGTGAGGTCAGCGGCGCGGCGATGAAGGTCGCGATGATGGTCAGTGGATGGGCCAGCGCAATGGCGGTACCCAGCGCCGAGAGTGCGCCGTTGATCAGAAACCATTCGCCGACCAGCGACCAGCCGAGTCCTGAATCACGGGAGAAGCCGATGGCGAAGCCGGTCAGTACCAGTGCGACGATGACCCATGGTAGCGCTTTCCAAAGTTTGGAGCGGGCCGGGGTGACTTCCAATGAGCGCCGCTCCTCGTCGACTTCCTCGGCGCTGGGCGGTTGTTGCCCTAGCGTTTGAAGATGCTTTCCCAGACCTTTCATGTGGCCGGCGCCGACGACCACCAGGATATTCCGTGGCGCTTGCCCGGCGACTTCCTCGCGCAGGCGTAGTGCCATGTAACGATCGCGCTCACGGATCAGTGGCGCGTAAAGCGACTCCGACTGTTCGGCGAACTCGGCGAAGGTCGACTCGAGCACATCGCCTTCCTTGAGGCGTTCGATCTCCTCGCTGGAGACTTTCTTGCGCGAGACCACGCTGCCCAGAAGCCCTGAAACCAGGCTCATACGTTGCCACCAGGGCACATTGTGATAGATGCGCTTGAGGGTCACGCCAATGTCGCGATCGACGAGATACAACGGCAAGTCCGCACGCTGAGTTTCCTTGATTGCCATCTGCATCTCGGCACCCGGCGTCACGCCGGACTGCTCGGCGACGCGCTGCTGGAAGGCGCCTAGCGCAAGGCTGGCGGCGACCATGCCGGCCTTGCCTTGGCGCAAGACCTGGAAGAGATCCATCTTGGCCATGGCGTCTGGCTGCGTGGCGCTTTGGTGGCGTGTGGGGCACAACTCGATGGCCACGGCGTCGAAGTCGCCAGAGCGGATCAGCTCGCGAACCTCGTCGGCGCTGGCGCGCGAGACGTGGGCGGTCCCCAGGAGGGTATAACGGGTCTCACCCTGATCGATGACCTGGCGAGGGCCGGCGTGAGTATCGGGCATGCGGCGTTTCGCTTCGGTGGCAGAAAAGCTCGATTATCCACGATGGCAGGGGGCGGGCCAAACCCGGCCCCGCTCGATGATACGGTGAGCGGGGCGTCGAATGTACGAATCAGCGCTTGGCGCGGCACGCCGCAGCAGTGAACAACACATCGGTGGACGAGTTCAGCGCGGTCTCCGTGGCATCCTGCACGACGCTGATGACGAAGCCGATGGCGACGACCTGCATGGCTACGTCATTGGAAATGCCGAATAGGCTGGCGGCCATCGGGATGAGCAGCAGAGACCCGCCGGCCACGCCGGAAACGCCGCAGGCAGCGAGCGAGGCGACGATGCACAGCAGCAGCGCCGAGGCGAAGTCCACGCCGATCCCCAGGGTATGGGCGGCTGCCAAGGTGATCACCGAGATGGTGATGGCGGCACCGGCCATGTTGATGGTGGCGCCCAGCGGAATCGAGATCGAATAGGTGTCGGAGTCCAGATCGAGGCGCTCGCAAAGCTCCATGTTGACGGGAATGTTGGCGGCGCTGCTGCGTGTGAAAAACGCGGTGATGGCACTGCCGCGCAGGCAGGCGAAGACCAGTGGGTACGGGTTGCGCCGGGTGGCCAGGAATACGATCAAGGGATTCGTGACCAGTGCCACGAACACCATGCAGCCGACGATGACGGCGAGCAGATGGGCGTAGTCGAGGAGAGCATTCATACCGGTATCCGCGAGCGTGCCTGCGACCAGCCCGAAGATGCCCAGCGGTGCGCAGCGGATCACCAAGCGTACGATGTTGGAGACGGCATCGGAGAAGGCGTTGAGCATCCCGAGCGTCGTCTCCGAGGAGCCGCGCAGCATCATGCCCAGCCCGATCGCCCAAGCCAGAATACCCACGAAGTTGGCGTTCATCAGCGCATGAACGGGATTGTCCACGACGTTGAGCAGCAGGTTGCGCAGGATCTCGGCGATGCCGCCCGGCGGCTCGCCGCTCGCCTGGGGTGCATCGATGATCAGCGTGGTGGGAATTGCGAAACTGGCGACGACGGCCACCAAAGCGGCGCACAGGGTGCCGACAACGTACAGCACCAGTACACCGCGAATATGCGTGCGCTGGCCGCGACGGTGGTTGGCGATGGCTGCCATGACCAGCAGGAAGACCAGCACCGGTGCCACCGCTTTCAGGGCTGAGATGAACACCTCACCCAGAAGCGATATCGAGGCGGCAGCATCGGGCCAGGCGGTGGCCACGACGATGCCAAGCACGATGCCGATGACGATTTGCGGGATGAGCCCTAGGCGGGTTACCGCGCGTAGAGGGCTTGCGAGGCTGGTGGACATGACGCTTTCTCGATGCTGAATAACGGATAAAGGCCCGTCGCGGTGGGCCGGGAAGCGCGCATGGTAGCATTGCCGCCATCGCGATACCCGACGAATCGACCTCGCTGGTTTTATCCTTTAGTTAAAAGAGAGTGTGAAGTTCCGCTCATATAGCATGAATCGGAGAGATTTCGCTATTTCATGGTGAATAGTGCCGTGTTGGATCAGCGTCGCCAGAAGGCGGGTGTAAACAGCACCAAGATAGTGAAGATTTCCAGGCGCCCGAACATCATTGCCATTACCAGGGTCCACTTGGCGAGATCCGGCATGTCGCCGTAATGCGTGGCCACGCTGCCCAGTCCCGGACCCAGGTTGTTGAGGGCCGAGCCCACCGCCGACCAGGCCGTCACCTGATCCAGCCCGGTGGCAAGCAGGATCAACAACATCAGCACGAAAAGCAGCATATAAGCGGAGAAGAATCCCCACACAGCTTCGGCCACGCCCCCGGAGATGCGCATCTTGCCGACCTTGACCGAAAACACCGCATTGGGGTGAATCAGGCGGTGAATCTCGCGCAGGCCTTGCTTGAGGATCAACAGGATGCGAATCACCTTCATGCCCCCGCCGGCGGAACCCGAGCAGGCGCCGACGAAAGCGGCGATGAATAGCATGAACGGCAAAACCCCCGGCCAAGCGGTGAAGTCGGCGACGCCGAACCCGGTGGTGGTGGCTATCGAGACCGTCTCGAACAAGCCGTGGCGCAATCCTAGAGTATCGTCGTAGGTGCCGCTCAACATGAGCGTGGCGATGGTGACGCTGACCAGCAGCGCCAGGAAGATCACGAAAAAGCGAAATTCGGGGTCGAGCAAATAATGGCTCAGGCGCTTTTCGCGCCACACCGCGAAGTGGAGCCCGAAGCTCAGCGACGAGACGATCATGAAGAACGCGCAAATCAGTTCGATGGTCGCGCTGTCAAAATAGCCGATGCTGGCGTCGTGGGTCGAGAAGCCACCGACGGCGACGGTCGAGAAGCTGTGACCGATGGCGTCGAACCAGCTCATGCCCGCCAGCCAATACGCCAGGAAACACGTCAGGGTCAGGGCGGCATAGATGTACCACAGGGCCTTGGCGGTTTCAGTGATACGCGGCGTCAGCTTGGAGTCCTTGAGCGGACCGGGAATCTCGGTGCGGTAGAGCTGCATGCCACCGATGCCCAGCGTCGGCAGGATCGCCACCGCCAGCACCACGATCCCCATGCCGCCTAGCCATTGCAGTTGCTGGCGATAGAAGCGGATCGACTCGGGCAGCAGGTCGATGCCGGTGAGAATGGTAGCACCGGTGGTAGTGAGGCCGGAAAACGACTCGAATACGGCATCGGTGAACGATAGTGACGGGTCTGCGGCAAGCATCAGCGGCAGCGAACCGAACAGCCCCAGTACGCTCCAGAACATCACGGTGATCAAAAAACCATCGCGAGTACGCAGTTCGCGTCGAGCATGACGTGCGGGCCAGTAAAGCAGCGCCCCGGTGATGAAAGTGATGCCCAACCCAATGACGAAGGCATCCCAGGTGGCGTCGTCGAAAATCAACGAAATCACCACCGGTGGCACCATGGTCAGGCTGAACAGCATGAGCAACAGCCCGACGATCCTCAGGATCACCAGAAAGCTCATGGTAGTCGCCTTGTAGAAACGGGAGTCGTGGGTAACCGATTACTCATCAGAAGAACGTCAGCCCTACCTGGAAAAGGCGTTCGACGTCGCGGATGCGGCGCTTATCGATGACGAAGAGAATCACATGGTCGCCGCTTTCCACCATGATATCGTCGTGGGCGATGAGAACCTCCTTGCCGCGCACGATGGCACCGATAGTGGTGCCGTTGGGCAAGTCGATCTCGTCGATGGTGCGTCCCACCACCTTCGAGGAGCGCGAATCGCCGTGGGCGATGGCCTCGATGGCCTCTGCCGCGCCACGTCTCAGCGAGTGTACGTTGACGATGTCGCCGCGCCGTACATGCGTGAGCAAACCACCGATGGTGGCTTGCTGCGGCGAGATGGCGATATCGATCTCGCCGCCCTGGACGAGATCCACATAGGCGGCGTTGTTGATCAACGTCAGAACTTTCTTGGCCCCCAGGCGTTTGGCCAGCATCGACGACATGATGTTGACCTCGTCGTCGTTGGTCAGCGCGCAGAAGATATCGCAGTCCTCGATGTTCTCTTCCAGCAGCAAGCGCTTGCTGGTCGCGCTGCCGTGCAGCACCACGGTGCGGTCGAGGCGCTCCGAGAGTACCGTGCAGCGTTCCAGCTCATGCTCAATGATCTTCACCTGGTGGCTGTGCTCGAGTGTCTCGGCGAGGCGCTCGCCAATGTTGCCGCCACCGGCGATGATCACTCGGCGGAAGTCACGGTCGACCTTGCGCAACTCGCTCATCACTGCACGGATATCCTTGCGCGCAGCGATGAAAAAGACTTCGTCGTCGGCTTCGATGACGGTGTCGCCGTGAGGGATGAGTGCTCGGTTGCGGCGATAGATCGCTGCCACGCGGGTATCCACATTGGGCATGTGGCGCCGCAGGAAGCCGAGTTCCTGACCCACCAGCGGGCCGCCGTAGTAGGCCTTGACCGCCACCAGTTGGGCCAGGCTGCCGGCGAAATCGAGCACCTGCAGCGCGCCGGGATATTCGATCAGGCGGCGAATATGGTCGGTGACTACCTGCTCGGGGCTGATCAGCACATCGACGGGAATCGCATCGTGGGAAAACAGCCCCTTGCGCGTCAGATAGGCGGTGGCGCGGACGCGGGCGATCTTGGTCGGCGTGCGAAAAAGCGTATGCGCGACCTGGCAGGCGATCATGTTGACTTCGTCGGAGTTGGTCACCGCGATCAGCATGTCGGCGTCCTCGCCCCCGGCCTGGCGCAGCACCATGGGGTAGGACGCCGTGCCGACGACCGTGCGGATATCCAGACGGTTGTGCAGTTCGCGCAGACGCTTGGTATCGACATCGACGACGGTGATGTCGTTTTCTTCGCTGGCCAGATGTTCGGCCAGTGTGCCGCCGACCTGGCCGGCGCCGAGGATGATGATCTTCATGCGAGGGAATCCGCGCTCAGTGACTGGCGCGTAGCATAAACCAGGCGGCGCCCCCAATGACAGGGGCGCCACGGCGCGTGGGCACGAGCCCGGTCAGTCGAGGGAGAGGCCGACCTTGAGGGTGACTTGCCAGTGGCCCACGCGGCCGTCCTCGAGATGGCCGCGAGTGTCGATGATCTCGAACCAACGCATGCCGTGCAGGCTCTCGCGGGCCTTTTCCAGCGCCTTGTTCACGGCATCCTCGATACCGTGCGGCGAGCTACCGGTCAGTTCGATGTGCTTGTAGACGTGATCGCTCATGGCGTTCTCCTTGCGCTTCAAGTGCGATGGGTTGGCTCAAGCGCCGATGATCTCGATACCGAGCCGAGTGAGACGCTGCCGCGTGGCGGCGTCCGTGTCGTGGGTGACCGGGCGTGTCAGCGGCCACAGAAAGCGTGTCTTGAAACCCGCGGCGACGGCGTCCTCGGCGCTCCATAACGCACATACGTCACGCGCCAGGCCGCAGAGATAGACGCTGTCGACACCACGTTCGCGTAGCCAGCCGGCCAACCCCGTAGTGGGACGTGTGCCATCGGGCCCCAGGTTGTTGCGAAAGGCGCTGTAGGAATCGACGCGAGGATCGCATCCCTTGCGCACGATCAGATCCACCGGCGCCCAGTCGAGCTCGGGATGCAGGCGGGCACCAGGCGTGTTTTGCACGCAGTGATCGGGCCATAGAGTCTGCGGCTCGCCGTACAGGTCGAGGGTGTCGAAGGGTTGATAATCTGCATACTCACTGGCGAAGGAGACGTGCCGAGCGGGATGCCAGTCTTGGGTCGCCACGACATGCGCGAAACGTCGCTCGCCGAGCAACTGGCTCAATCCCGGCAGGATGGCGTCGCCGTCGGCACAGGCCAGGGGGCCGCCGGGCATGAAGTCGGGCTGTACGTCGATGACGAGCAGGGCACAGCGCGTATCGATGATCTCGAGGGCATCCTGCAACACGAGGGCTCCACTTAGGGGTGCGATACCTACAGTATCGAAGCCGCGTACGCCGCTGGCAAGGCGGAAGCGGCGTAGGCCGGCGGTGACGCCTCAGTGTTGCGCAGACGTGCTTTTGTGCAGACGCGCGTAGAAGAAGCCATCGTGACCTTCGATGTGCGGCAGGAGCTGGCGCCCGGCACCGGCGGAGCGGCCCCAGGCGACGTCGAGTTCGTCGGCGCTGGCGTCCGGGGTACGGGCGAGGAAGGCTGCGATCTGGTCCTGGTTCTCTTCGGGCATCACCGAGCAGGTGGCGTAGAGCAGCGTGCCGCCGGGGGCGAGGGTCGTCCACAGGGTGTCGAGCAGACGCGCCTGTAGGGCGGCGAGTTCACGAATATCGCGGGGGCGGCGCAAGCGCTTGATATCCGGGTGGCGGCGAATGACACCAGTGCCCGAGCAGGGCGCGTCGAGCAGCACGGCATCGAAGGCTTGGTCGTCCCACCAGTCGAGGCGGCTGGCGTCGGCGGCCACTGTGGTAGCCTCGAGCCCGAGGCGTGCCAGGGTGGCGTCGACGCGGTCGAGCCGCTCGGCGTCGCTGTCCAGGGCGGTGAGTTCGAGATCGAAGGTTTCGAGCAGGTGGGCGGTCTTGCCGCCGGGGGCGCTGCATGCATCCAGCACGCGGGCTTTGGATGTCGTGGCCAGGGCCGGCTCGAGCAGTGATGCGGTCAGTTGCGCGGCCTCGTCCTGCACGCTGACTGCGCCTTCTTCGAAACCGGGCAGGGCGCGCACGTCGCAGGCCTCGTGCAAGGTCACGCCATCCGCCGCGTACGGCGTGAGCTCGGCGGCCAGTCCGGCGTCCCGCAAGCGGGCCAGGTAGCCTTCGCGGTCTGCATGGCGACGATTGACGCGCAGCGTCATGGGACCGGGCTGGTTGTTGGCCTCGGCCAATGTGCGCCAGTCGTCGGGCCAAGCCTCGCGCCAACGCGTGAGCATCCATTCGGGATGCAGCAGCGCGATGCTGGGATCGCGATCGACCTGCGCTTGAAGTGTCTGGGTATCGCGCTGAAAGCGGCGCAGGCAGCCATTGAGAACGCGCGTGGCCCAGCCCTTGCCCAGCGTGCGGGCGGCGCCAGCGGTTTCACCCACGGCGGCGTGCTCGGGGACACGCATATACAAGAGCTGATAGAGGCCGAGCAGCAGCAGCGCTTGGACGTCCTGGTCGCGGCGCTTGAATGACTGGCGCAGCAGGATTTTGGAGAGTGCCTCGAGACGCGGCAGCGTGCGACAGACCCCGAAGCACAGCGCCTTGGCCAGGCCGCGATCGCGACCTTCGACACCCGCGGATTCCAAGGTGCTATCGAGGGCGTTCAGCGATCCCTTGCCGTCGAGTACGGGAGACAGGGCGGAGGCGCAGACGGCGCGAATGTCCGGTGTACTCATGAGTTGGTCTCCTGACCCAGTCGCTGTCCCGGAGCGAAGCGCTCGCCACGGGCATTGAGCAGATCGCGCACCGCGAGCGGCTTGCCGCCGGGAAGCTGGGCGCGAGTGATGTGCAGCACCTGGGTGCCGTCGGGACCGCAGGCAATGCGCAGGGCGTCCGGGGTACTTTCCAGCAGCGTGCCGGGGACCTCGGCGGCGCCGGTTTCGGGGGCAGGGTCGGCCAACCACAGACGCAGTGCGTCGCCTGCGAGGCGCGTCCAGGCCACCGGCCAGGGATTGAAGGCACGCACACGGGCGGCGAGTTCGGCGGCAGGGCGCGTGAAGTCGAGTTCGGCCTCGGCCTTGCTCAGCTTGGTGGCGTAGGTGACGCCCTCCGCCGGTTGAGGCGTCGCGGTCAGGCCCGTGTCCGCCAGGGCGTCGAGCGCCTCGACGATGGCCTTTCCACCCAATGTGGCAAGACGGTCGTGCAGCTCGCCGCTGGTCGTCGTCGCGGTGATAGGCGTGTCGCGTACCAGCAGCATGTCGCCGGTATCGAGGCCGGCGTCCATCTGCATGATGGTCACCCCGCTTTGCGTGTCGCCGGCTTCGATGGCGCGCTGAATGGGCGCCGCACCGCGCCAACGGGGCAACAGCGAGGCATGCACGTTGAGGCAGCCCAGATGCGGGATATCGAGTACCGCTTGCGGGAGTATCAATCCATAGGCGACGACGACCAGCACGTCGGCATTACAGTCGGCGAGTGTTTGCCGGGCATCGGTGTCCTTGAGCGTGGTGGGCTGATGGACGGGCAGCGCGTGTTCGAGCGCCAGCGCCTTGACCGGGCTGGGCGTGAGCTTGCGTCCGCGTCCTGCACCACGGTCGGGTTGAGTGTGCACCGAGACCACCTCGTGGCGGCTTTCGAGCAGCGCCGCGAGGCTGGCGGCGGCGAAATCGGGCGTGCCGGCGAATGCGACGCGCAGAGATTGGGACATCGGGCGGACTTCCGTAACGGCTTGCGGGATCTGGATGATAGCGGATACGGCGGCGATGGCAGAAGCCGCATTGCGCTGGCGGGCATGTTCGTTCAATGCCACGGGCCGGCAAGTGCCGGCCCGTTTGGCGAGTGCGAGGCGAGAGGTTTGCGTGGCCTCAGGCGTCCTGCATGGCCTTGTGGCGTTTCTGCATCTTTTTCATGATTCGGTCGCGCTTGAGCGGCGAGAGATAGTCGACGAACAGCGTGCCCTCGAGGTGATCGCACTCATGCTGGATGCAGTGAGCGAGCAGGCCATCGGCCTCCAGCTCGTAGGGCGTGCCATCGCGATCCAGCGCCTTGAGCGATACCCGCAACGCACGCGGCACCTCGGCGTAATGGTCGGGGATCGACAGGCAGCCTTCCTGCATGGGCTCGCGTTCTTCACCCAGCGGCGTGTATTCGGGATTGATCAGTACGCGGGGCTGTGAGCGATCGTCGCTGACATCCATGACGATGACGCGGCGATGCACGTCGACCTGGGTCGCGGCCAGGCCGATGCCCTGGGCGTCGTACATGGTGTCGAGCATGTCGTCGACCAGCGTACGGATCTCGTCGTCGACGGTCTCGACGGGCGCCGCCTTCTTGCGCAGGCGTCCATCGGGAAATTCGAGAATGGTCAGCTTGGCCATGGCGTTAAGAAAACCGTTATGCTGTCACGTGAAATTTGTCCGCTAGTGTAATGCGCCGTCGGCGGGAACGGAACCGAAAGGACGCCGATGCCCCCGAGAGCGAATGACTAGGCGATGCGCCGCCAGCAGCGGTGAAGCAGGGCGACGGAATATGGGAATAGTATAGCAGTGCGTCCTGACGCATGCCGAGGGCCCAAAGCCTCGGTGCGGTGCAGGTTGACGTGCTGGCAATCAGAAGAAGAGACGATCATGTGGGCAGGATATGGCGGGAGCGCTGCTGGACGGTGGTGTGGCGGCATGCGAGTGGGACTCGGCTTGGCATTGGTCGCTATTTTCGGCACGGCCTACGCTGCCGAGGGACGCGATGAACCGCGTGAGGTCGTGCATCTGTCCCCACGTGTGCGTGAAGTGCCGCTGAGCGAGGCGGTCCCCACCATCGAGCGTCAGACGGTGGCGCCCTTCCTGCACGAATATCGTCTTGTCGACTCGCAGGCCACGTTGGACGCTACGCCCTACGTCGTTGCGGGCGAGGAGGGGCATCAACTGATCGGCAACGGCGACCGTTTTTATGTCCGTGCAGCCGAGGAGGCCGCGCGCTCGCGTGATGCGCGGCGTGTCATCTATCGCCCCGGCACGATCTACCATGATCCGGAAAGTGACGCGCTACTGGGCATTGAGCTGCGCGCAGTGGGCGAGGCCGGCTGGGTGAAGCGCGACGGCGACCTGGATGTCTTCGAGGTGCGCAAGGCACGTCAGGAAATACGCCCCGGCGATCGCCTGCTGCCGTATCGCGAAGAGCGTCTCTCACTGACGTTTTCTCCCCATGTTCCAGACCATGTCGTCGATGGTGAGATTCTGGGCGTGCCCGAAGGCGTGAACTATGTCGGCCGACACACCATCGTGGCGCTCGATCTGGGACGTACGAATGGCATCGCGCCGGGCACTGTGCTGACCCTGGATGCCGCGCCGGCGCAGGTAAGCGACCCCCTCGAGGATGACACCCTGCACGTGGCGGGCGAACCCGGCGGTGTGGCGATGGTGTTCGAGAGCTTCGAGCGGGTCAGCTACGCGCTGGTCATGGAGGCCTCGCGGCCACTGGAAGTGGGCGATGGCGTGAGCACGCCCGAACGGCGTGTGTTGACGTCATTGGAAGCACGGTGAGGAAGGCGCGCATGATGACAGCGAAAGAGTGGTGTGCCCTGGCGCATTTACCCAAACTCGGCGCGCGGCGTCTGGCGGTCATCCGCCGAGAGCTGGCCGCGCAAGGTTTGGCGGATGATTGGCCCGAGGCCTGGCTAGCGGCGATGCCCGCTGAGCCACGCGACACGCTGCGGCACTGGCTCGACCACCCCGCGAAGAGCCCTCTGGAGGCGCCGGTTACGGCGGCTCTGGCGTGGGAGTCGAGCCAGCCATCGCATCATCTCTTGTATCCTGGTCATCCGGCCTGGCCTGCCTTGCTCGATGAAATCGTCGACCCGCCGGCGCTGCTATGGGCCAAGGGCGACCTGGCTGCGCTCGATCTGCCGGGTTTGGCTATGGTCGGCACGCGGCGACCGACCCGTGAAGGCCGCGACAACGCGGCTTTCTTCGCCCGAGAACTCGTAGATGCTGGCTTCGGCATCGTCAGCGGCATGGCACTGGGTGTCGACGGCGTGGCCCAACGCACGGCGCTGGAGGCTGGCGGACGCAGCGTCGCGGTGCTCGGCTGCGGCGTAGACGTGATCTATCCGCCGCGTCATGCCGATTTGTATCGCCGTCTGCTCGACGAAGGCGGCCTGCTGCTCTCCGAACATCCCGCCGAGACGCGGGCCCATGCGCGCTATTTTCCACGCCGCAATCGCATCATCACTGGGTTGTCACTGGGCGTGCTGGTCGTCGAGGCGGCCGAGAAGAGCGGTTCGCTGGTCAGCGCACGGCTGGCGATGGAACAGAACCGCGAAGTCTTCGCGATTCCCGGCTCGCTGCACAACGTGCAGGCACGCGGCAATCTGGGGCTGATCCGCGACGGGGCCTGCCTGGTACGTGGACGCGACGATATTCTCGAGCAGTTCGGCCATTGGCAGGCGTTGAACGCGGCATCGTCTGAGGCCGATACGGCGACGCCACCGATGGATGAAGACGCTCCGGCGCCCCTCGATGTGCCCCAAGACCCGTTACTGGCGCTGTTGGATACGGCCCCTACGCCGCTGGACGTGCTCGTCGAGCGCAGCGAGCTGGATGTCGGCGGATGCCAGATGCGCCTGCTGGAACTGGAGCTCGCCGGCCAGGCCGCGCAGGTGAGTGGGGGTTGGGTACGCCGCGCCACACGCTAGGCCTGCGACAGCGTGGCACGGCGTCTCGCCCTGCGTGCGTGATAAGATGACTGCATCTTGTATCGCCGTGAAGTGAAATCCTTCGTCATGTCAGAGACGTCCGACACTCTTAGTCACGCCGTGGCGGCATTGCGCCGCGGCGCCATCGTGGCTTATCCCACCGAGGCAGTGTGGGGGCTGGGCTGCGACCCTGATGACGATGCCGCCTTGGCGCGGTTGATCGAACTCAAGCAACGCGATCCTGCCAAGGGGCTGATCCTGATCGCTGGGTCGGTGTCGCAACTGGCGCCTTGGCTGGAAGGGCTCGACGAGGCGCAACGCGCGCGTCTGGCGACCAGCCAAGCGGCGCCCACTACCTGGCTGGTGCCGGACAACGGCCGGGCACGCCCGTTGTTGCGCGGCGAGCACGCCACCCTGGCGGTGCGCGTCAGCGATCATTCCTTGGTACAGGCCTTGTGCAACGCCTTCGGCGGCCCGCTGGTCTCGACCTCGGCCAATCGTGCCGGTGAGCCGCCCGCGATGAGCGCCGATGACATACGCGCGGCCTTCGGCGAGGCGGTGACGCGTGTCGATGGCGCGCTGGGTGGGTACGCGCGGCCGAGCACGATCCGCGATCTGGCAAACGGCGAGGTCCTGCGCGATTGAGGCGTGTCGGTGTGTCGTATGCCTGGCGTCATGGCCGGGCGCTACATGAGTCAAACCAACCGAAAATCCGAGGAGCGTGACGTGGCACACCCACATCTCGACAAGGTGAAGGAGTATCTACTCGACTTGCAGGAACGTCTCTGTGAAGGCCTGGCCGCCGAGGATGGCGAGGCCTTTCGCGAAGATAGCTGGACACGCGAGTCGGGTGGTGGCGGTCGCTCGCGGGTGATCGAGAACGGTAACGTGTTCGAGAAGGGCGGGGTCAATTTCTCGCATGTCTTTGGCGAACAACTGCCGGCCTCGGCATCGGCTGCGCGGCCCGAACTGGCCGGACGCAGCTTTCATGCCGTGGGTGTGTCCTGGGTGCTGCATCCGCATAACCCGCATGTGCCCACTGCGCATGGCAATGTGCGCTTCTTCATTGCCGAAAAAGAGGGGGCAGAACCCGTCTGGTGGTTCGGCGGTGGTTTCGACCTGACGCCCTTTTACCCGGTATTCGAGGACGTGGTCCACTGGCACCGTGTGGCCCGCGATGCCTGCACACCGTTCGGCGATGATGTCTATCCGCGCTTCAAGCAGTGGTGCGACGACTACTTTGTCCTCCATCATCGCGGCGAAACGCGTGGCGTCGGCGGGCTGTTCTTCGATGATCTCAACGAATGGAACTTCGAGCATTGCTTCGCGTTCCAGCAGGCGGTGGGCGATGCCTTCCTCGACGCCTATCTGCCCATCGTGCGGCGGCGGCGCGAGACGCCTTATGGTGAGCGCGAACGCGACTTCCAGGCGTTCCGGCGCGGCCGTTACGTCGAGTTCAATCTGGTCTGGGATCGCGGCACCCTGTTCGGGCTGCAAAGCGGTGGGCGTACCGAATCGATCCTGATGTCGATGCCGCCGCTGGCCCAGTGGCAGTATTGCTGGTCGCCTGAGCCGGGCAGCGACGAGGCGCGCCTGGGCGATGAGTTTCTGCACCCACGCGAGTGGCTCGAGGAGGCCGAGGCATGAGCGATCGTTATTGTGTCTTCGGGCATCCCATCGGGCATTCGCGCTCGCCGCGCATTCATGCACTGTTCGCCGAGCAGTGCGGGCAGACCATGACCTACGAGGCCATCGAGGCGCCGCGCGAGGACTTCGTCGGCGCCTGGCGCGCCTTCGTGGCGGCGGGCGGTCTGGGTGCCAATGTCACCGTGCCGTTCAAGGAAGAGGCGTATCGCGTGGCGGACGTGCTCAGCCAGCGTGCGCGTAGAGCGGGAGCCGTCAATACGCTGGTACACGGCCGCGATGGGCGCACCTATGCCGATACCACCGATGGCGTGGGCCTGGTACGTGATCTCGAGGCGCACGGCGTGACGCTCGACGATGCGCGTGTTCTCGTGCTTGGTGCGGGCGGCGCCGTGCGCGGCGTGCTCGATCCATTGCTGGCGGCGGGGCCACGAGCATTGCATATTGCCAACCGTACCGCCGAGAAGGCGGTTGGCCTGGCCGCTGACTTCCAGCAGGAGGGGGACGTGACGGGCAGCGGCCATGATGCCCTGGAAGGCCCTTTCGAGGTGGTTATCAATGGCACCAGCGCCTCATTGAGCGGTGAGCTGCCGCCCTTGCCGGAGACGCTATTGGCGGCTGATGGCGTGGCCTACGACATGATGTACGCCGCCGATCCGACCGTCTTTCTGCAATGGGCGAGCGCGCGTGGCGCGCGCACGATCGATGGCCTGGGCATGTTGGTCGAGCAGGCGGCCGAGTCGTTCTTCCTGTGGCGGCACGTGCGCCCAGACACTGGGGCGGTACGCGATACGCTACGCCACGAGCTTTGACGGCCGTGCGCCGGTCCGTTCGCAGACGCCGGCCTGCCAGAGGCGGCGTCTCGATTTTCAGAGCGCGGTCAGCGTTGGCAGTTGGGGCGCTTGCCGTTGGCCCGGGCCTGCTCGTAAAGCGGCGTGGCTTCGTCCAGACGATCTTGCAAGCCTTGAATGCGTGACTGGTTGCTGGGGTGGGTGGAGAGCCATTCCGGGGGCGCGCCCTGGCTTTGTGAGGCCATGTTCTGCCATAGATCGATGCTGGCGCTGGGGTTGAAGCCGGCTTCCGCCATCAAGTCCAGGCCGAGCTTGTCGGCTTCCGATTCGTGCTTGCGCGAGAAGGGCAGGATCACGCCGTATTGGGCGCCCGCGCCGAGAAGCCCCATGAGCTGTTCGCCAGTGGCGCCTTCCAGCCCCGCGGCCGACTGCAGGATCGAGAGTCCGGTCTGTGTGGCGGCTTGCGTCGACACGCGCTCGTTGGCGTGATGCGCGAGGACGTGTGCTACCTCGTGGCCGATGACGGCGGCCAGTTGGTCCTGGCCCTCGGCAATATCCAGTAAGCCGCTATTGACCCCGATGTAACCCCCCGGCAGTGCAAAGGCGTTGGCCGAGTCGTCCTTGAAGACCTTGACTTCCCAGTCTTCGACCTGCGCATCGGCGGGCACCTCGGCAGTAATGGCATTGGCGACGCACTGCACGTAATCGTGCGTAGCGCCACCGACCTCGGGCAATTCTTCCTGATATTGGGTGAAGCTTTGCTGCCCCATCTGCTCGAGTTCATCGTTGGAAAACAGCGCCAACTGGTTGCGTCCCAGGGGCGAAGTACTGCAGGCGGCAAGCATGAGGCCGACCATGGCGATGGCGAGCGGCGTGCGCAGGCGAGACGGCAACGTCCTTTGCATGAGAATCTCCTGATGGGCTCTGGACCCGGCAACCAAACGGCTCCAAGATACCCCGATGCTCCGTTGGGTCAACCAGCGATATATAGGCAGGATTCTGAAATCAACAGTGAAGGAGGTAAAGATGGACGCCGACCTAGCGCAACGTTTGCACAAGGTGCTGGACCGGGTCGAGGCATGGTTGCCGCCGGAGCCGGAAGCTGTCGATTGGTCGCGTGATGTGGCGGCAATCTGGCAGCGTAACGCGCTTGGCGGCCAACTGGTTCCGGTGGCCGCGCGCGATAGCGTCAGCATAGATGACCTGGTCGGCATCGAGCGTCAGAAGACGGCGCTTTTGAACAACACGCGCGCTTTCTTGCATGGGCGTTCGGCGAATCATGCGCTGCTCTGGGGCGCACGCGGTAGCGGCAAATCGTCGATGGTTAGAGCCTTGCTTAACACGCTGGCATCGGAAGGACTGCGTTTGATTCAGGTCGACCGCCACGACCTGGTTGGCTTGCCAGCGTTGGTGCAGCGGCTGCGCGGCTCGACGCATCGTTTCATCGTGTATTGCGACGACCTATCCTTCGAAGGCCACGACGACGCCTATAAAGCGCTCAAGAGCGTGCTCGATGGAACCTTGACCGGCCCGCCCGAAAACGTGTTGTTGTATGCCACATCCAACCGGCGCCACCTGTTGCCTGAGTCGCTCGCCGACAATCAGGACTCGCGGCTGGTCGACGGCGAGCTCCATCATGGCGACGCGGTGGAGGAGCGCATCTCGCTCTCGGACCGCTTCGGGCTGTGGCTGGCCTTCCATCCTTTCAATCAGGATGCGTACCTGACGGCATGTCAGCATTGGGTACACTATCTGGGCGGTGAAGACGCCTGGAGCGATGCGGCCCGCGAGGACGCGGTACGCTTTGCCACCTTGCGCGGGGTGAGAAGCGGGCGTGCCGCCTGGCAGTTTGCCTGCCAATGGGTAGGTGCGGAGCAAGAGGCGCAAGAGTCGTGATATTCAGTGCTGCGAGGCGGACTTACGGTCAGGGGGTGGGCGGATATGCAAGAGAGCGGACGCAGTCGGCGCCTCGAGGCATTATGCGTGCAATACGTCGAGAGGTTGCATGACGACTTGCAGGCGGTAATGGCGCAAGTCGAGGAGATGAGTACCCGCGATAATGCTGCATCGGGGGTGGAACTGGAGGCAGTCTGCGAGGCCCTGCAACGTATCGCGGATTCCGCCGGTCGCTTCGGCTATGACACCTTGAGCGAAATATGCGGCGAAGTGGCACGCCAGACCCGTCAGTGGCTCGATGGAGACGTGTTGCCCGCTCCCTACACGTTGGCGGCGCTACAATCGCGTCTGCAATACGGGGCGGAGCAACTGCCCAATCTCGACGATCTACTGCCTGCACACGCCACGACGGCCCAGCGAGAGATCGCGTCGGTGCGTGTCGCCTTGCTGGGTGACGAGCCACTACGGCGACGCGCGCTGGGTGAGGCATTGAGCGCGTTGGGGTATGTATGTCGCGCGTATGCCATGCATGATGTCGACGCCCTCACGGCATGGCAACCCACCGCCGTGCTGATCGATGAGAGCAGCGTGCCGCGTTCGCGCTGGAGCGCCTGGTGGAGCGGATGGCAGTCTCCGCCGCATCTTCTGGTATTCGCCGATGAGGACGATTTTGCGGCGCGACTCTCGGCGATTCGCCATGGTGCGGCGGGTTATTTCGTGCCGCCGTTGGACGCCTCGCTGATCGACAGGTGCCTGGATCGTTTGGTGTCGGGGCCTATGCCGGAACCACTGCGTGTGCTGATCGTCGATGACGATGTCGAACTGGCCGAACATTATCACCGAGTGCTGGACGGCGCGGGGATCGGTTCATGGGTGGTCAACGTGCCGGCCGAGACCCTGCTCGCACTACGCGATTACCGCCCTGACCTGGCCTTGATAGACACGCGCTTGTCCATGTGCACAGGACGCGAGATGGCCCGCGTGATGCGCCTTGATGGCGCTTGGCGGGACTTGCCCGTGGTGTATCTGGCGGCCGGTGATGACGTGCGTGAGCAGGCCCTGACGCGTAGCGGCGATGCTTTTCTCGGCAAGCCGGTGGATGACGATGCCCTGGTGGCCACGGTCTTGTCACACGTCCACCGAGCGCGTGGCTCCCGGCGCTCGGTGGCGCGCGATGGCTTGACCGGCGTGCTCACCTATGCCGCCTTGCAAGAGCTGTTGGAAGTCGAATTCGCCCGCACGCAGCGTAGTGATACGCCGACGAGCCTGGCGCTGATCGATATCGATCATGTGGGGGCCTTGAATGCTCATCATGGGCATGCCAGCGGCGACTACGTGATCCGTCTCCTGGCGGAGCACTTGACGCAGAAGCTGCGTTTCATCGACCAAGTGGGACGTTACGCGGGGGGAGCATTTTGTGTCGTGTTGCCGCACTGCAACCCCGAGGACGCGCAACGCGCGATCGAGCGCATACGCTTGCAGTTCCAATCGCAGATGCAGACGAACAACGAGCGTTGCGATGTCGACGTGACGTTTTCCGCCGGGGTGGCGGGCCTGCATGATGCGTCCAGCGTCGAGGCAGGGCTCGACATCGTCGATCAAAGGCTCTACCGCGCCAAGCTGGCGGGACGCAATCGTGTGCTTGGTAATGGCGACGAGTGAGACGCCTCAGCGACGGTTCTTGCGCGCCTCGCGCGTGCGGTTCAGCTCGCGTTTCTTGGCCTTCTCGCGGTCGCTGGCGCCGGCATTTTCGTCGTAAGGGTTGTTGCCCGAGCGGAATTCGAAGCGCATCGGCGTGCCGCGCACCTTGAGCACCTTGCGGAAGGTGTTGATCAGATAGCGCTTGTACGACTCTGGCAGTGAGCTGGTCTGATTGCCGTGGACCACGATGATGGGCGGGTTGCTGCCGCCCTGGTGGGCCATGCGCAACTTGATACGGCGACCGTGGACCAGCGGCGGCTGATGCTCGCTTACCGCATCCTGCAAGAGGGTGGTCAGGCGGTTGGTCGACCAGTGACTATTGGCCGAGTCGAAGGCCCGCGTGATGGACGGATAGAGATCGCCCACCGCCGTGCCGTGCAGCGCGGAGATGAAGTGCATTTCGGCGTAATCGGCGAAGCCCAGACGGCGCTTGATCTCCGTGCGCATCTTGTCCTTGGCTTCTTGCTCGAGGCCGTCCCATTTGTTGACCGCCAGTACCAGCGCGCGCCCGCTGCTCAGGGCATAGTCGAGCAGGTGCAGATCCTGTTCGACCAGGCCGCTGCGTGCGTCGAGCACCATGACCGCCACATGGCAGTCCTTGATGGCTTCGAGTGTCTTGACGATCGAGAACTTCTCGGTGGTTTCCTTGACGTTCTTGCGTCGCCTCACGCCGGCGGTGTCGACCAGCACATAGGGCTTGCCGCGGCGTTCGAAGGGGATCTCGATGGCATCGCGCGTGGTGCCGGCCTCATCGAAGACGACGACGCGCTCTTCACCCAGCAGGCGGTTGACCAGTGTCGACTTGCCGACATTGGGACGACCGATGACCCCGATGCGAATGCCGTTGCTGATATCCGGCGGTGCGGCGTTGGCCTCGCGCGGAGGAAAGGGCGCCAGCACCTCGTCGATCAAGGCGGTCACGTTGCGTCCATGCTCAGCGGCGACCGGGCGCGGATCGCCCAGGCCGAGTTGCCAGAAGTCCGCTGCAGCCGAGTGTTCTTCGAGCCCATCGGTCTTGTTGACCACCAGCCAGGTTTTCTTCTGATTGACGCGCAAGTGATTGGCGATGGCTTCGTCGGTGGCGCTGAGGCCGCTACGCCCGTCGACCATGAACAGCACGATGTCGGCTTCGTCGATGGCCAGCAGCGACTGCTCGGCCATGGCGGCGTCGATGCCTTCTTCATTGCCGCTGATGCCGCCGGTGTCGATGACCGTGTAGGTCTTGTCGCCGAGTGCACCGTTGCCGTACTTGCGGTCACGGGTCAGGCCGGCAAAGTCGGCGACCAGTGCGTCACGCGTACGAGTCAGGCGATTGAATAGGGTCGATTTGCCGACATTGGGTCGGCCTACCAGGGCGATGACAGGATTCATGTTATCTCGTAAACCGGCGCACAAAAGCGTTGAGTGAGGCTGGGCATGCGACGAGGTCGCTTCAAAGGAGACATGACGCAAGCGTCACGTTGTCGTGGCGTGATTCTAGCATTGCTGATCGTTAAGGGCCCACAAATGACGCGGGCACCTCATCGCGAGGTGCCCGCTCATGAGCTCAATTGATGTCTCTCAATCGTTGCTTGCGTCGATATCGTAGGCCGCCAGTTCGCCGTCGTTGGTGAGGGTGTAGACTCGTTGGTCGTTAGCCAGCAAGGGCAGGCTGATGCCATCGCCGCCGAGTTCTGTGCGACCCACGAGTTCACCATCGCTAGCGTTGAGCAGGTGGACATAACCCTGATAGTCGCCCAGCGCCAGCTTGCCGTCGACGAAAGTGGGCGCGGTCAAGTCACGTCCTTCGAGGGCGTCGGATTCCCACAGTACATTGCCACTATCGACGTCGAGCGCCAGGACATGGCTGGCTTCGTTGACGGTAAAGAGGTAGTTGCCGACGCGTAGCGGGGTCAGATAACTGGATTCGTCGCGCGACCAGAGTACTTCGCCGCTGGTGGCTTCCAGCGCCATGACGCGGCCGTTGTAGCTGGTCACGAACAGGCGACCGTCTTGAGACAGCACCGGCTGGCCATTGAGATCGACGAGCTGCTCCACTTCGGTACGCCCTTGCGGCACGGCGACGCGCATGTCCCAAAGCGGTTGTCCGCTACGGTTATCGAGCGTCACCAGGCGGCCATTGGAGAAGCCGACAAACGAGACGGGCTCAATGACACGCGGCGTACCCGTACCGCGCAGAGTCAGCGAAGGTCGGTTGCTGCTGTAGGTCCATTCTTCCTGCCCGGAGGTGCGATCCAGGGCTGTCACCGTGCCGTCGACACTCTGCACCACGACCAGTTTGCTGTTGACCTGAGGGGCGGCCAACACTTCGCTGGAGACCTTGGAGCGCCAGGCTTCGCTGCCGTCCTCGCGGTCGATGGCGACGACGGAACCGTTGCGCGTACCGGCATATAAACGCGCACTATCGCGGGACATGCCACTGGAAAGCGGCGTGTCGAAGCGTACTTCCCATTGGGTGTCGCCATTATCGGCGTCGAGCGCGCGTAACAGGCCGCTTGCGTCGGCGGCATAAAGGGTGCCGTCGGTGAGTAGGGGCATCAAGGGGTAACGTGCCCGCCCTAGACCGTCGCCGACCGAGGTGGACCACCGCTCGTCGAGGGTCACCGAGGCCGAGAAGTCCTGGAGTTCCTTGGGCGGATATTGCGGCTCGACGTCGCCGGCACAGCCCACCAGCAAGGTGGACAAGGTAAGCGCGGCCGGTAACAGTAGGTGGTTCAATTTCATCAGCTGGCGTCCTCTACACCGAGATTGTCGAGCTTGAGTCGTACGCCGGAAAGCGGTTGATCCTGCTCTTCGGCGCGGGCGAGCGCGTCCTGATAAGCTTGGCGTGCCTCACCGGGTTGATCTAGCGCGGCGTGGGCATCGCCGCTGATCTCGGCGGCTTGCGCCTCTAGCGCGGTGGGAATATCGCCCTCGAGCGTGGTCAGGGCGCCTTCGACGTTGTCCAGGGCAAGCTGCACGCGTGCCAAATTGAGGCGTGCGAGGCCGTTGAGATAGGCATGTTCGCTACCATCGATGAAGGACGACAGTGTATCGCGTGCACCCTCCAGGTCATCGGCGTCGACGGCCAGGCGGGCACGCATCAGCTCGGCAAGCTCGGCGTATAGGGTGCCACCGTGCTCGCTTTCCAGACCATCGATCATGGTCGTGGCTTGTTCGCGTTGCTCGGCACTCATCTGCGGTTGCTGCATCAGCATCGTGAGCTGTTGGTAGCGTTGCGACGCCGCTTCCGCTTGAGAAGTTTGGTAATCCTGCCAGGCGTTCCAGGCGAAAACGCCAGCGCCAGCCAGTACGATGCCGGCGATAATCGCCTTGCCGTACTCTTTCCACCAGCGCTTGAGCGTCTCAAGCTGTTCATCTTCGCTAGTAATAAGCTCCGCCACGGGCGGTCTCCTTCAATGGCTATGCGTATAAAACGGCGCCTTGTTTTTCAAGTCCGTTCTTCAAGTCCGCTCTTCAAGCCTCCGCGAGAAGCGTCTGGAGACGCGCCGCGAGCGCATCGAGGGCCACGCTTTCTTGATCGCGATCTTCACGCAGGAATTTGATCCCCACCTGACCGCTGGCCAGCTCATCCTCGCCGAGTAACAGTGCCATGCGAGCCCCGCTCTTGTCGGCTTTCTTGATCTGGCTCTTGAAGCTGCCGCCGCCGCAATGGAGTTGCAGGTGCATGCCGGGCAGGTCGCTACGCAGACGCTCGCCCAGCAGCATCGCTTCGCGGCTGGCGGCATCGCCCATGGCCGTCAGATAGACGTCGGTGCGCGGTCGCGCGGCCTCGGGGATCAGGTCGAGCGTTTCGAGTAGCAGGATCAGCCGCTCGACGCCCATGGCAAACCCTACGCCAGGCGTGGGCTTGCCACCGAGCTGTTCGACCAGGCCATCGTAGCGACCGCCGGCACATACCGTGCCCTGGCTGCCCAGCACTTGGGTGGTCCACTCGAACACGGTTCGACTGTAATAGTCTAGCCCCCGCACCAGGCGCGGATTGATGACGTAGTCGATACCGGCCGCCTCGAGCATGGCGGTGAGCTCGGCGAAGTGCGTCCGCGATTCTTCGTCGAGATGATCCATCAAGCGCGGCGCGTCGGCGAGCACCGGCGCCATGTCGGGATTCTTGGAGTCCAGGATGCGCAGCGGGTTGGTGCTTAGACGGTGCCGGGAATCCTCGTCGAGGACATCGGCATGCGCCTCGAAGTGAGCGACCAACGCATCGCGGTAGGCGCCGCGCGCCGCGTTGGAGCCCAGCGAGTTGAGCTCCAACTGGACGTGGGGCATCAGCCCGAGCGCTTCCCAAAGCCGGGCACTGAGCAGGATCATCTCGACGTCGATGTCCGGCCCGTACATGCCATAGGCTTCCACACCGACCTGGTGGAACTGGCGATAGCGTCCCTTTTGCGGACGCTCGTGGCGAAACATCGGGCCTTGATACCACAGGCGTTGCGTCTGGTTGTAAAGCAGACCATTCTCCAGCGCCGCGCGCACGCAGCTGGCGGTACCTTCGGGCCGCAGTGTGAGGCTATCGCTGTTGCGATCCTCGAAGGTGTACATCTCCTTCTCGACGATATCGGTCACTTCGCCGATCGAGCGCTTGAACAGTGCGGTCTGCTCGATGATGGGCGTGCGGATTTCGCTATACCCATAGCGCTGCATGAGATGCTGGATCTGACGCTCGAAGTATTGCCAAACAGGCGACTGCTCCGGTAGCAGATCGTTCATGCCACGGATGGCCTGGATCTTGTTGCTCAATGCTGACTCCTGAACCGGTACGGGGCGCGCGAGCGGCGCTTTATGCCTCGCGGGCGATGGTATCGCGTTCGCGGGCCTCTTTTTCGCGGACCTTATCGCGGATCAGCGCTTCCAGGTCGTCGACCAGATGGTCGTTGCGAAGCTTGTTGGCCGGCTTGCCGTCGACATAAACGAGGTTGGCCGGGTCGCCGCCGGTGAGGCCGATATCGCTTTCCTTGGCCTCGCCGGGGCCATTGACCACGCAGCCGATGACCGACACATCGAGCGGCGTCATGATGTCGTCGAGGCGTTCCTCGAGGGCATTCATGGTGCCGATGACGTCGAAGTTCTGGCGTGAGCAACTCGGACAGGCGACGAAGTTGATGCCTTTGGAGCGCAGGCGCATGCTCTTGAGCATGTCGTAGCCGACCTTGATCTCTTCGACGGGGTCGGCGGCCAGCGAGACACGAATGGTGTCGCCGATGCCTTCCATCAGCAGCATGCCAAGCCCAATCGAGGACTTCACGGTCCCCGAACGCAAGCCACCGGCTTCGGTAATGCCCAGATGCAGGGGCTGGTCGATGCGTTGCGCGAGTTGGCGATAGGCAGCCACCGCCATGAACACGTCGGAGGCCTTGACGCTGACCTTGAAATCTTTGAAATCGAGGCGGTCGAGGTGCTCGATATGCCGCATGGCGGATTCGACCAGAGCTTCTGGCGTCGGTTCGCCGTATTTCTTCTGCAGATCCTTTTCCAGCGAGCCGGCGTTGACGCCGATGCGAATCGGGATGCCGTTTTCGCGGGCGGCATCGACCACCGCGCGCACGCGGTCTTCACGGCCGATATTGCCGGGGTTGATGCGCAGACAGTCGACACCCAGTTCCGCCACGCGCAGGGCGATCTTGTAGTCGAAGTGGATGTCGGCGACCAGCGGGACCGTGACTTCGCGCTTGATCTGGCCGAAGGTCTCGGCGGCTTCCATGGTGGGCACCGAAACGCGCACGATATCCGCGCCTGCGGCCTCGAGCTGGCGGATCTGTGCCACGGTGGCGGCGACGTCCAGGGTGTCGGTGTTGGTCATGCTTTGAACGGCGATGGGCGCGCCACCACCGACGGGTACATTCCCGACATGAATCTGGCGAGATTGACGGCGTTGAATCGGAGATTGCATATGCATGGACGTATCACTCTCCCAAGGTGAAGCGGGCGACATTGTTGCCGCCGGTATGCTGGCTCAGGTCGATATCCTCGTCCTGATAGCGGAGCTCGACGCCGGTGGCGTTGCCAATGGTCAGGCGAAACGGCGGCGTTCCTTCTAGCTGGGTGTTGGTTCCGGGGTCTTGAAGCCCTGCCAACAAGCGTTGATCGTCGGCATCATAGATCTCGGTCCATGATTGTTCGTTGAAGGTCAGTGTCAAGCTATTGGCGCCGTTAGCGCTGGCATCGTTACTAGCGCCATCGCGGTCGTCGTCTTGCGTGGCGGATGCGGCATCCGCCGAGGTGCCGCTGGCGGCGACGTTCGTGCCCTGCGCGTCGACATCGTCGCGGCTGGTGGCATCATTATTCGAGGTGCCATCAGCGCTCGCGTCGTCGCTACCGACCAGCCCCAAGCTGTCATCTTCGTCGGGTAGCGGCGGCAGGTTGTCCTGTTCGCCCACGTTATCTGGTTCGTCCGTACCGGCCTGCGATGCGACATTGTCGCGTTGTGCCTCGTCGTCCGGGGAAACGTCATCGTTGGAGGCCGTTTCGTTCGCCATGGCGTCGTTCCCCGCGCTGCCCTCAGGAGCGCTAGCGCCATCCGCACTTTCCATGGCGGCAGGGTCGTCGCCGAGGCCGAAGAATTCGTTGCCTTCGCGGCTTTGCCACCAGAGCAGCGTCAAGCCGATCAAGCCGACGATGATGACTAGCGTGACCAGCTTGAAGATCCAGGCACCGATCCGTGAGGGCGGTTGCGAGCGGTACGATGGCGGCGTGACTTTGCGGTCGAGATCATCACGACCATGCAGAGCGTCGTAGTCTAGCGCCACACGATTGTCGTCGAGCCCCAGCAGCTTGGCGTAGGCACGCAGATAACCTCGACGATAGGTGGCGATGGGCACCTGATCAAAACGGTCTTCTTCCAGGCCGGTGACCACGGCGGGCCGGAGGTTGAGCTGCTCGGCGACTTCTTCCAGCGACAGCCCCTGTTGCTCGCGCTCGCGCTGCAGACGAGTGCCCGGAGGTTCATGACCCTCGGTGGCAGCGGGGGAAGTGTGTTGTTCGTGAGTGTCGCTCATACCAGAGCATCCTTCTCGAATTCGTGTGGTCGGATCATGCCTCAGGAATCGTCATGCTGCCGATGATAAAAGGCTGCGGCTTCCTCGTCGCCCCGTGCGCGAGCGATCTCGCTCGCCAATTCGAGACTTTCTGGGGTCGCCTCGGCCAAGGTAAAGAAACGCTGCAAGCGTTCCCAGGCACGTTCATCATGACCCTGCGTATGGTCGAGTCTTGCCAGCAGGAGCAGGCTCTGTGCAGCGCGTGAGTCGGACGCGATGGCCTGTTCCAGCGGGCGTCGCGCGGCATCGAGATCGCCTTGCTCGAACCGGCATCGGCCCAGATTGGCAAGCAACTGGGCGCGATTATTATACGTGGTGTCTTGTGTTGCTTGCTGCAGTTGCGTACAGGCGGCGTCGAGCTTGCCTTCATCGTACAGGAAAGCAGCGTAGTTGTTGCGCGCGCGAGTATAATTGCCGTCGGCATCCAGCGCACGCTTGAAATATTCCTCGGCGAGTCCCGGCTCATCCTGACGTTGATAGAGAAGAGCCATGCCTTCCAGCGCCCGTGGGTCGTCGGGCCCCAGTTCCAAGGCGTGTTCCAGCGCATCGCGGGCGCGCGTCAAGTTATCGCGTTTGAGGTAGGCCAGCCCCAGCTCGGTATATGCCGACACCGCTTGACCGTTGTCCGGCGATGCGTAAGAGGAGTTGCTTTCGACCTGGATGGCGCAACCGCTCAATAGCCAGACGAGCGACATCGCGGCACTCAACGAGCGGATCGAAGGTGGTCGATGGCGGCGCGTCATGGAGCCCTCTCGAAACAATGGCATCAATCGGTGCGATGAGACGGAATTCGTCGTCTGGAAGTGTCCCATCAAAGCGCCGCACCTTAGTGAAGTCAAGGCAAGGCTCAATCAGCGTCGATCTGAATGGATTGAATGTAACGCTCGTGACGCCTGGTGCGGTCCTTGACGCGCCCCACCAGCTGGCCGCAGGCGGCATCGATGTCATCGCCGCGCGTCATGCGAACGGGGGCGGTATGGCCCAGCTCTTCGAGCCAATGCTGAAAACGCATGACCTGATTGCGTGAAGGCTTCTCGTAGCCCGAGTGCGGGAACGGATTGAAAGGAATCAGATTGATCTTGCTCGGCAGCCCTTCGAGTAGCGTTGCCAGCTCTTGGGCATGGTGCTGCTGATCGTTGACGTCTTTCATCAGCGTATACTCGATGGTCAGCATGCGCGTGGCATCGCATTTATCGAGATAGCGACGGCAGGCATCTAGCAGCGTAGCGATGTTGTACTTGCGATTCAGCGGTACCAGCTCATTGCGCAGCTCATCGTTGGCAGCATGCAGCGAAATCGCCAGGCTCACGTCGAGTTCGTCGGCGAGCTTGTCGATCATCGGGACTACGCCGGAAGTAGAGAGTGTGACGCGGCGCTTGGAAAGACTGTAACCGTTGTCGTCGAGCATGAGCTTCATGGCCGGCACGACAGCGTTGTAGTTCATCAGCGGCTCGCCCATGCCCATCATCACGACGTTAGTGACCGGGCGGTTGGTGTCTCGCCGCGCGTCGAAGCTGTTGCTGGCCACCCACACCTGACCGATGACCTCGGCACTGGTGAGGTTGCGCTGAAAACCTTGCTTACCGGTAGAGCAGAAGCTGCAATCCAACGAACAGCCTACCTGAGACGACACACAGAGCGTGCGGCGCTTGCCGCCCTCGGCGGGAATCAGCACGGTTTCCACGTGACTGCCGTCCTCCACTTCGAGGACCCACTTGCGCGTGCCATCTTTCGAGGCGCCTTCGTAGACCACGCGTGGACCACGCACTTCGGCGACCTCCTCCAGGCGCGTACGCAGTGCCTTCGAGAGATTAGTCATCGACTCGAAGTCGTCGCAGCCTTCGTGGTGAATCCACTTCATTACTTGGGCGGCGCGAAATTTCTTCTCGCCCAATGAGACGAAGAAGTTTTCCATCTCCTCGCGCGTTAGGCCGAGAAGGTTGGTACGGGGCGTGGTGGTCTCGAGGGTCATGGTGGGTCGTACGCTCGGTGGATGGCGGTGCGGGGGCCTTGCGGCCCCCGCGGGAAGCGATCAGCGTGCGCAGATCTCTTCGCTGCCGAAGAAGTAAGCGATCTCGCGCTCGGCGGATTCCGGCGAGTCGGAGCCGTGCACGGCATTGGCATCGATGGACTGCGCGAAGTCGGCGCGGATGGTGCTGGCTTCGGCTTCCTTGGGATTGGTCGCGCCCATCAGGTCACGGTTGGTAGCGATGGCGTCATCGCCTTCCAGTACCTGCACGATCACCGGGCCGGAAGTCATGAAGCCCACCAGATCGCCGAAGAAGGAACGTTCCTTATGCTCAGCGTAGAAGCCTTCGGCCTGGACCTGAGAAAGCTGGAGCATCTTGGCGGCGACGATCTTGAGGCCGGCCTTCTCGAAGCGGCTTTCGATCTCACCGATGACGTTCTTGGCGACGGCGTCGGGTTTGATGATGGACAGGGTGCGTTCGTTGGCCATGAGGTCAATGTCTCCGTGACTGAAATCGAGGGTCTTGATCGATACGCTAACGCGCCGCTCGAGGCGACGCGTTGCATTAAACTCGACGGATGTCGAAAAAAGCGCGCCATTGTAGCGTGTCGCCGAACGTGGCGCACGCTTGATGGAGGGACGCCTTTAGACGCTGAAGCTCTCCCCGCAGCCGCATTCGTCTGTAGTATTAGGGTTGTTGAAGCGAAAGTAACGGTTAAGCCCTTCGTTGACGTAGTCCACCTCGGTGCCGTCGAGCATGGTCAAGGCCTCCTTGTCGACGAGCACCTTGACGCCGTGATCCTCGAAGGGTACGTCGTTGGTGCCCACTTCATCGGCGATGTTGAGCACGTAGCTGTAGCCGGAGCAGCCACTGGGCTTGACCGCCACGCGCAGGCCGAGGCCATTGCCGCGCTCGGCGAGCACATGCTGGATCTGTTCGGCAGCAGCGGAACTGATACTTATATTAGCCATGTTGACCTCCTTGCTTGGGTCGCGATGCGCAGTGCGGCGACCTCGAATCATTGGCGTAGGGCGCCGAGTGCATGTCTGAGCTCGGCGCTTGCGGTGTCGATGTCCGCCTCGGTAGTGAAGCGGCCGAAACTGAAGCGAATGGACGCCAAGGCGCGAATGCGATCGGTGCCGATGGCCTTCAATACATAGGATGGCTCGACACTGGCCGAATTGCACGCCGAGCCGGTCGATACCGCCAGCGCGCGCAGCGCCATCAGCAGCGACTCACCGTCGACGTCGTCGAAAGCCAGGTTGACGATCATGGGGACCGAGACGTCGAGCGTTGTGTTGCAGTGCACGCCTTCACATGCCTCGAGGCCGTCGAGAAAGCGCTGGCGCATGGCTAGGCCATGGGCGTGATCGGCTTCCCGTGCGTCGACCGCCAGGGCGAAGGCTTCGCCCATGCCCGCGATCTGATGCGTGGGCAAGGTGCCCGAGCGCATGCCACGTTCGTGACCACCGCCATGGATCAGTGCGTCGAGGCGAATGTCGGGGCTGCGGCGTACATAGAGCGCGCCGACGCCTTTGGGACCGTAGGTCTTGTGCGCTGACATCGACAACAGGTCGATGCCCATGGCGTTGACATCCAGCGCGATTTTTCCAGTGGCCTGGGCGGCATCGACATGGAAGACCGCGCCGGCCGCGTGGACGACCCCGGCCAATGCCGCCAGCTCGTGGATGCTGCCCAGCTCGTTGTTGACGGCCATCAACGAGACCAGAACGGTATCTTCACGTATGGCGTCGTTGAGCTGCGTGGGCGTCACGCGGCCATCCGCACCGGGCGTCAACCAAGTCACGTCGAAACCTTCGGCCTCGAGCGCGATAGCGGTATCGACAACAGCCTTATGTTCGATACGCGAGGTGACTAGATGTCGACCGCGCGTGCGGTTGGCGCGCATGAAGCCGATCAACGCAAGGTTGTCGGCCTCGGTAGCGCCACTGGTCCAGACAATCTCTCGCGGATCGGCGGCGATCAAGTCGGCGACTTGGCGACGGGCACTTTCCACCGCCTGTTCGGCAAGCCAGCCTGGCATATGGCTACGCGACGCCGGATTTGCGTAGACGCCATCGAGTGTCAGGTGACGCGCCATCACCTCGGCGACGCGTGGGTCGACGGGGGTGGTGGCGGCATAGTCAAGATACACGGGTGAGGTCATGACGGCTCGTATCGATGATGGCGCTGGCGTCTACTGCCCTGCACAATCATTGCTGGGCAATGCTGATGGTATCAGTGCTGATCGTCTCCGGCGCGACGCGCTGCTGGCGAGCGGCGATATCGCGGACCTCCTGGCGTTCCACCAGCTCGGCGAGCGTGATGGCGTCGAGGAAGCCATGGATCTTGTCCGACAGATCGCACCACAAATGGTGCGTCAGGCAGGTGTCGCCCTGCTGGCAGTCCGAGAGTCCCTGGCAGCGCGTTGCGTCCACGGACTCATCTACCGCGCCGATGACCGCAGCCACCGAAATGGCGCTGGACGCATGCGCGAGCATATAACCGCCGCCCGGGCCGCGTACGCTCTTGACCAGCTCGGCACGCTTGAGCCGCGCGAATAGCTGTTCCAGATAGGACAGCGAGATCGTCTGGCGTTTGGAAATGTCGGCGAGGCTGATGGGGCCGGCATCGGCATGTAACGCCAAGTCCAGCATCGCGGTGACGGCATAGCGTCCCTTGGTCGTCAAGCGCATAAGTCGAGGTGATCGGGCGTCGGTGATGAAGCGATTGACCAGGCAGGACATACAATCCGTATGGAATGCTTGCCTGAAATGTGTTCGTATTATGGGAAAACCCAGTAACGCGGTCAACCATTCCCGTCGTGGCTCTCCTGGCGTGCCAATGCCCGGCTTTGCTTGTTCACGGCCCCGAGAATGCCGCGCAAGATATTCATTTCCATGCTGTCGATGTGGCTGCGCATGAAGAGTCGGCGCAGACGCGCCATCAGTTGACGCGGATTGTCGGGATCGTGGAAGTCGATGTCGATCAGCGTTCGTTCGAGATGGTCGAAGAAGCGCTCCATGTCGTCATGGCTGGCCGGCGGGTTGTCCCACTCGACACCGAACGGCGTCTCCGGGGCATCGTCCGCGCCCAGCGCTGCCAGTCGACATTCATAGGTTAGCACCTGGACCGCAGCGGCCAAGTTGAGCGAGCTGAAGTCAGGATTGGTGGGGATGTGCACATGGGCATGGCAGCGCTGCAGTTCGCCGTTGGTCATGCCGCTGTCCTCGCGCCCAAAAACCAGCGCCGCCTGGGCGGCCTCGGGTGCGCACTCGCCGGGAAGGCGTTCGCCCAGCGCGCGCGGGGTGAGCATGGGCCAGGGGAGGTGGCGTACGCGGGCGCTGGCGCCGACCACGAAGGTGCAGTCACCGACAGCCTCCTCGAGCGTGGCATACACCGTGGCATTGCTCACCAGGGCATCGGCACCGGACGCACGAGCGTGGGATTCGGAGCCGTATACTTCGCAACGCGGCGCGACGAGGGCCAGATCTGCAAGACCCATATTGTGCATGGCGCGGGCGGTGCCGCCGATGTTGCCAGGGTGGCTGGTGCCAATGAGAACGATACGCAGTTTGTCGAGCATGATGATAGGCGCGCGGCTGAGAAACGAGTGGCGAGTCTATCATGGCTTGAGGCCGTGAAACTTCCCGTCGTGGGCGCTTTCTGCTAGGATGCGCGACGTTCTTTAACAGTTTCCGAGATTCAGGCCCGTATCATGCATCCCATGGTTCAATTCGCACTGCGCGCCGCGCGTAGTGCCGCCGAGCAGTTCGTGCGTGCTCGCGACCGCATCGAAGTCGCGCGTGGCGACCGGCAGCTCGATCAGCTGCTGGAAGATACTGCGCGTAACGCAGAAACACTCATCGACGCGCAGTTTCGTCGCAGTTACCCCCAGCATGGCCTTTCCGGTCGCTATACGGCGCACCGTGACGGCGAAGGTGAGGGCGCTGATTTCCACTGGCGTATCGAGCCGTTCCACGGCTATTCCAACCTGGCCGTGGCATCGCCCAGCTTTGCCATTTCCGTTGTCTGTTTGGTCAAGGGCAAGCCCGAGCATGCGGTGATTGTTTGCCCCTTCAGCGACGATGAATATCTCGTCAGCCGTGGGCGTGGTGCGCAGCTCAATGGACGCCGCATTCGCGTGCCCAATCATATCGCGGTCGAGGGTGCGCGCATTGCTGTCGGTTTGCCGGAGCCCTGGCTGCGTTCGCGCCATCTCCCGACGTATTTAGCCTTGGTTCAAGGCCTCGGGCCGCAGGTCGAAAACTTCCTCAGCAGCGGTAGTGGCCTTCTGGATCTCGCGCAACTCGCTGCTGGCCGTGTCGATGTCGCCTTCGTGCTGGGGCTCGAAGAACAGGATCAAATGGTTGGCAGCCTCCTCCTCAAGGAGGCCGGTGCACTGCTGGGCGGTCCAGACGGTAGTCCCACGGTCAGCATCGAACAGAATCTCATGGCCGCTACGCCACGCCTTTACAAGACACTGGTACAGCAGCTCAAGCCGCGGATGTAAGCTCTTTGGGCTTGTCCGCATGAAATACCCCGCCGACATCGCGTTGACGGGGTATTTTTCATTGTGCGGCTCGTGTCGGTCAGTCCGTCGGGCCGATCAGATGCTTGACCTCGAGATAGGCAGCTAACCCCCAAGGTCCGAGCTCGCGGCCGATGCCGCTATGCCCGAAGCCGCCCCAGCTGGCTTCCGGCATAACGATTTGCTCGCTGTTGTACCAGATGTTGCCGGCACGCAAGGCCCGTCCGACGCGCTTGGCGCGTTGAGGGTCGCCGCTGATCACCGTGGCGGCCAGGCCGAAGTCGCTGGCGTTGGCCAGCGTGATGGCGTCTTCGTCGGAGGCGACACTGCGTGCGCACAGCACCGGGCCGAAAACCTCCTCGCACCACAGGCGGCTATCGGTGGGCACGTCGCGATACAGCGTTGGGGCGATGAAATAGCCTTGATCCGGCAACTGCCGATGACGGGCGTCGCGTACTGGCTGAAGCTCTTCGCGCTCGGCGATGGCTAGGTAGTCGTGGACCCGGTCGCGCTGACGCTGGCTGGTCATCGGTCCCATATCGGTGTCCGCGCCCAGCGGATTGCCCAGGCGGATCGCGTCGATGCGTGTCGCTAGCGCCTCATAAAGCGCCTCGGCAAGCGATTGATGCACGATCAAGCGTGAGGTCGCCGAGCAAATCTGCCCGCTGTTGAAGTATATGCCAGCCATGACCCAGTCGGCGGCTTGTTCGACTTCGGCATCGTCGAGCACCAGGATCGGCGATTTGCCGCCGAGCTCCAGCGACACCCCGCGACTACCCTCGGCGGCGGCCTGCATCACGCGTTCGCCCACGGCGTTACTGCCGGTGAACGACAGCTTGTCGATGCCGCGGTGATGCGTCAGCGGTATGCCGATGCCATCACCATCGCCATGCAACAGGTTGAGCACGCCCGGCGGCAACGCGATCTCCAGGGCGATCTCGGCGAGGACCTGTTCCGGCAACGGTGTGACCTCGGAAGGCTTGAAGACCACCGTGCAGCCCGCTGCCAGGGCAGATGCGATCTTCCAGGCGCTGGTCACCAGCGGGAAGTTCCACGGCGTGATCAGGCCCACCACGCCGGCGGGGTCTTCATAGCAATAGGCGTCGACACCTTCGATGTCATGCGTGATACGGCGACCCTGCCGGGCTTCCAGCTCGCGTGCCTGGCGTGCGTAGTAACGATAGCAGGCGATGGCGTCGTCGAGATCGATGCCGGCCTCGGCGAGGGCCTTGCCATTGTTGGTCGCAGAAATCTCCATCAGCGCTTCACGACGCGCCGTCAGGGTATCGGCCAGCGCCTCCAGATACGCTCCGCGCGCCTCGCCGCCCAAGGCGTTCCAACCGGGAAAGGCGCGACGTGCGGCGTCCACTGCCGCGTCGACGTCTGCGGCGTCGCCAGCCGTGACCTCGGCGACCTGGCGCTCATGATACGGGTCCATCACCGCCAGGCGCCGTGTGCCCTGGCTGGCTACCCAGCGATTGTCGATGAACTGATGATCGAGTTGTTGCATGAGGACTCCTTCAAAGGGCGTGCTCACGGCGCCAATCATCGATCATGGCGTGCAAGCGTGACCCGGAAAAACTGGGAAAATGGCCGCCGTGAACGATGCGCGTCTGCATAGGATTTGGTGGCCATGTTATCTCTATGGGTGGAAGCGTGTCTCGGCAGAGCGCTCATCCGAGTGCCGCCTGCCAGCGTTCGGCATCGATCTCGATCAGCGTGGGTGCGTTGCGCGAGACGTTACTGAGGACGAGATCGAATTCGATGGGGGATTCGACGCGATGCGAAGCGAGACCGAATCCTTCCGCCAGGCGCTGGAAATCGGGCGGCGTGGGATCGACGCCGATGCGAGCGACGCCATGCGCGTCCATGTAGTGACGGATTTCCTCGTAGCCGGCATTGTTCCAGAGTACCACGACGACCGGCAGTCCTTCGTCGACGGCGGTGGCCAGCTCGCTCAGGGTGAACATTGCGCCGCCATCGCCGATCAGGGCCACGACCGGCGTGCCGGGCTGGGCCAGCTGGGCACCAAGCGCCGCCGGCAGGCCGTATCCCAAGGTCCCGTAACCGGTCGAGGCGTTGAAGTAGTGCCGTGGCGCTGCACGCTCGACGAGATGATTACCGGCGTAGACCGGGGCGGTAGAGTCGCCGACGATGATGGCCTCGGGCAAGGCGTGATCGAGCGCGGCATAAAGCGGCACGAACGGCGCCATGTCGGGACGCGTCTTCAGCGCCAACGCTGCATGGATGGCGCGGGTGCGCTCCGCGCCCTGACGCTCTAGCGGGGTGGGGAAGTGCGCTAGCAGAGCCGAAAGCGCGGTGCCGGCGCCGCTGACAAGTCCCAGCGCCGTGGCCTGATTGCGTACCAGCTGCTCCGCTTCCAGGTCGATGCGAATCAAGCGTCCCGTCAGGGTGAACCCGTCGTCGAACACCACGTCGTAATCGGTTTCGCCAAGCTCGGTGCCCACGGCGAGGATGACGTCGGCGTCGCGAGCCAGTGCACGCACCTCGGGCCAGGTGGCGTTAGCGCCCAGGTTGAGTGGATGCCCGCGCCCAAGTACCCCCTTGGCGTTGATGGTGGTCACGGTCGGCGCGTCGAGGTGCTCGACCAGCGCCCTAGCCGATTCTGATGCATCCGCACAGCCGCCTCCCAACAACACTAGCGGGGCACGAGCCTCGCGTAACCACTCGGCGGCGAGTGTCACGCCGTCGGGATGCGGCGCGGGGCGATACAGCCGCGCTGGCGAGCGATTATCGGGTAGGGAGATAGGCGCATCGAAAAGATCGATGGGGATCTCTATATGTACCGGCCCCGGCCGTGCGGAACGAAAGACCGCAAAAGCGCGCGCCAGGACTTCCGGCAAGGCGCTTGGGTCGAGCAGTGTATGGCTAAAACGACTCACGCCCGCCAGCACGTTCTGCTGGCTGGGCAACTCGTGTAGCCGCCCCTGGCCGCGTCCCAGAGTATCGCGGCGGTTGACGCTGGAGATCACCAGCATGGGCACGGAGTCGGCCAGCGCCTGTCCCATGGCGGTGGCGATATTGGTCATTCCCGGCCCGGTGATGATGAAACAGACCCCGGGCTTGCCGCTGGCACGGGCATAGCCGTCTGCCATGAACCCCGCGCCCTGTTCGTGGCGCGGCGTGACATGGCGCAGGCCGCCCGCTTCCAAGCCACGATACAGCGGCACGGTATGCACGCCGGGAATGCCGAAGACGGTATCCACGGCGTAATTGTCACGTAGCAGGCGAACCAGCGCCTCGGCGCAGCTGATCGAGCGAGGAGAAGGTGCGTTCGTGTCGTTGGTCATGGGGAGCTCCTTAAGCCACCAGCCAGTGGCCCATCACGACGATGATCGGCAACGTGATGGCGGTACGCAGCAAGAATATGACGACCAGTTCCCAGAGCTTGAGCGGAATCTTGGACTTGAGCAGCAAGGCGCCGATTTCCGACATATAGATCAACTGTGTCAGCGACAGGCAGGCAATCACGAAGCGGGTCAGTTCGCTCTCGATATCGCTGGCCAGCACGGCGGGCAGGAACATGTCAGCGAAGCCCACCAGCGTGGCCGGCGCGGCGGCCGCCGCCTCGGGCACGTTCATCCACTCGAGGATCGGCACCATCGGGTAGGACAGCCAGGTGAACAGTGAGGTGAACTCGGCGAGGATCAATGCCACGGTGCCGATGGCGATGACCAGCGGCAGCAGTCCGAAGAAGATATCGGCTACGTTAAGCAATGCGTGGCGCAATAATTGACGCGGTCCCGGCGCCTTGTCAGCACGTTCCACAGCCATGTCCAGGCTATAGCGAAACAGGCCTTGAGTGCCGGTGCGTTCCTCGGCAAGGCGGCAACCCACCGGCTCATGGTAGGTGTTCGGCTTGCGAGAGAGTGGCGGTAGGCGCGGGACGACCACCGCAGCCACCAATCCCGCCACAACCACGGTGAGATAAAACGGCACGAAGAGGTGATTGATGCCGATGAAGTTGGTCACCAGAAGTGCAAAGGCAATCGAAACGATGGAGAAATTGGTGGCAATGGCCGAGGCCTCGCGCCGATTGTAGTAGCCCTGCTCGTATTGCTGCGTGGTGATCAGCACCCCCACGGTGCCCGAGCCCATCCACGAAGCGGTGGCGTCGATGGCGCTGCGTCCGGGCAGACCGAACATCCTGCGGAATGGAGTGCGGACCAGGCTGCCGATGAATTCCATGAAACCGAAGTCGACCAGGAAAGGCAGCAGAATGGCGGCGAAGAAGAAAAAGGTCAGCAGTACTGGCGCCAAGTCGTTGAGCATTACCCCGCCGGTGGAAGAAACGGTCACGAACTCGGGGCCGACCTGGAAATAGGTCATGATCGCGAAGGCAGCACCCAGCAAGCGCATCGCCATCCACAGCGGCTCGACGTCGAACAGTTCACCCAAGGCATTCTCGCGGGCCCAGTGGGGTTTGGCGAACTTGACGTAGGTGGTGACGAATGCCGAGAGGCACAGTACCAGCGTGGCAATGGCGGGCAATGCGTCGCCGAGCACGTCCTGAAGACCGTCAGCGAGCATGCCCATGCCGATGTTGATGGTGTCGCCCGTCGAGAAGGGCACCAGAAACATGCCGATGCCGATCAGTGAGGGGACGAGAAACTTGAGAAGCCCGCGCGGCGTCAGCCGTGCGTTGTGGGGAGCGCCACCGCCAGGTGCGGTGGAATCGAGGGATGCGGACATAGATGTCACCACTTGTTGTTGTAGAGCCCCAAGCATGGGGCATGGCTTAGCGGCGCTTGACGCCGGGGAGCACGCAGAGCATTTCATAGAGCAACGTGGCGCCCATCAGCGCAGTGTTGCCGCTGGTGTCGTAGGGCGGTGCGACTTCGACCAGATCGCCGCCGACGATATTCAGCCCCCAGGTGCCACGGACGATCTCTAGACCTTGCGACATGGCCAGGCCGGCTGCTTCGGCGGTGCCGGTACCGGGCGCCACCGAGGGATCGAGAGCGTCGATATCGAAGGTGATGTACACGGGGCGATCGCCCATCTGCTCACGCACCTCGGCCATCAGCGGTTCCAGCGACTTGTACCAGCACTGCTCGGCGGTGACGACACGGAAGCCTTGTTCGCGGCACCAGTCGAAGTCATCGGCGGCATAACCTGTTCCGCGCAGCCCGATCTGGATCACGCGCTGGCTGTCCAGCAGGCCTTCTTCTTGGGCGCGACGAATCGGGCAGCCATGAGCGACTTCTTCGCCGAACATGTGTGGATTGATATCGGCATGGGCGTCGATATGGATCAGCCCTACTGGGCCGTGTTTCTCGGCGATGGCCTGCAGCACCGGCCATGTCAGGGTGTGGTCGCCACCGAGTGTCAGTGGCACGGCGTCGTGGCCGAGCAGCTCACGATAGTGCTGGCGGATGATCTCGACGCTTTTCTTCAGGTCGAAGGTGTTGATCGCTACGTCGCCAGTGTCCGCCACTTGCAGGCTGTCGAACGGCGCCGCGCGGGTGGCCATGTTGTAGGGCCGCAGCATGCGCGACTCGTCGCGGATCTGGCGCGGTCCCAGGCGGGTTCCCGGGCGATTCGAGGTGCCGATGTCCATGGGAATGCCGACGAAAGCAGCATCAAGCCCGTCGGCGCTCGCCTGGGTGGGCAGACGCATCATGCTCGCGATGCCGCCGAAGCGCGGCATCTCGTTACCGCCCAAGGGTTGATTGAAAATCGGGGTGTCGTGATCGCTCATGCTGGGCTCCTGGTAGAAGCGGTGGATCGTTGTTGGTGCCTCCTTGTTATTAGCATGAACCATGCCAGGTGGTAGTCTTCCTGTAATCAAGGACTTAGCTTCATGAGTGATGCAGTCTTGTATTGCTCGACGGCTTTAGTTGATCCAATATTGCATCGTGATACAAAAATGAATCGAGGACGGCATGCGAGATCACGATATCGACGCACAAACGCTCGAAGCACTGGTGCATACCGGGCACGATCATGTCTTCATCGTCGATGTCGATGGTCAGGTATTGGATGTCAGCCCGGGAAGTGCTGCCGTCTATGGCTTGAGCCGCGAGGCGCTGTGCGCGACCACTGTTTACGAACTGGAGGCACGCGGCGTGCTGTCGCCCTCGGTTTCGCTGGAGGTCATTCGCACTGGCCAGCCGGCGCAGGTCATGCAGCGAACCGGTACGGGGCGTCAGGTCATCGCTGAGGCATATCCGGTGTACGCATCCGGGCGCTTGGTGCGCGTCATCAGTCGCTCCATGGACATGACCGATCTGCGCCTGCTGCAGGATGAATACGCACTTCTACAGCGTCGCTTCAATGAGCACCTCAAGCGTGGCGGCGCGCCGGCATCGGGGGATGCATTGGAGCTGGAGTCGCTGGAGGTGCGTAGCCAGGTCATGCATGAGGTGGCGCAGCTCATCAAGCGGGTGGCACCGACCGACGCCACGGTACTGATGCTCGGCGAGTCGGGAGTCGGCAAGACGGCCTTCGCGCGCCAGCTGCATCGCTGGAGCCAGCGGTGCGATGGCGCTTTCGTGGACGTCAACTGCGCCTCGATCCCCGAGTCGCTGTTCGAATCCGAGATGTTCGGCTATCAACCCGGTGCGTTCAGCGGCGCCGCACGGATGGGCAAGGCCGGGCTTCTGGAGCAGGCCCACAAGGGCACGTTGTTTCTCGACGAGATCGGCGAGCTGCCCCTGGCCATGCAGAGCAAGCTGCTGAAGGTGATTCAGGACGGTTACCTGACACGGCTGGGCGATACGCGCTCGCGGCGGGTCGATTTTCGCTTGGTGGTCGCCACCAACCAGGACCTGGCGCAACGCGTGGAGGAGGGGCGTTTTCGCCTCGACCTATACTATCGGCTCAACGTGATCCCCGTCACGCTGCCGCCCTTGCGCGAGCGCCGTGAAGATATCCCCGGCCTCGCGGAACGTCAGCTCGCCTGGCTCAACGAGCGCTATGGCATGGACAAGGTACTGCATCCTCGCGTGTGGCCGGAGTTGATGGGGGGTGACTGGCTGGGGAATGTCCGTGAGCTGGAAAACTGGCTCGAACGCGCCTGGTTGTCCGCCGAGGGTGGCGTCATCGGGGCGCCAATGGAGGAGCGAGACGTGGCCCCAGCGCGTGTGAGCACAGCGGCAAGTGGAGGCAGTCCGCTGGCGACGCTAGAAGAGGGGCACACCCTGCGCGAGACGCTTGAGGCCGTCGAGGCCGAGATTCTCGGCGAGTTGGCGATGCGGTTGTCGAGCACTTATGCCATGGCCGAGCGTCTGGGGATCAGTCAGCCCGGCGTGGTGCGCAAGCTGCGCCGTCATGGATTGAAGATCGTGTCGCGCGACTAGCTCTCAGCGCAATGCAAGCCCCAACGCAATACGCCTCCCAGGAGGGGAGGCGTATCGGATACCGAACGGCTAGGCCGCTGAAGTCTCAGGGCAGTTCTTCTTCCTCGTCGTTTTCCTTCTTGGTCCGGATCAGATCCTGGCGCTGTAGTTTAATGGCCAGCAACAACGCGGCAGCCACGTACACCGACGAGAAGGTGCCCGCGACGACGCCCAGTATCAAGGCGATCGAGAAGTTGTGGATCATGTCCCCGCCGAGGAAGAACAGTGCCAATAGTACTAGCAATGTGGTCCCCGACGTCGCCATGGTGCGCGCCAAGGTCTGGTTGATCGACTCGTTGAATATCTGCGCCATGTCGTCGATTTGCGACTTGCGGATATTCTCGCGTATTCGGTCGTAGACGATGATGGTGTCGTTGAGCGAGTAACCGATTACCGCCAATATGGCGGCCAGTACCGTCAAATCGAAGTCCAGTCCGAACAACGCAAAGATGCCTAGTATGATCACCACGTCATGACCGAGGGAGATCAGGGCGCCGAGTGCGAACTTGTACTGGAAGCGGAACGCCACATACACCATGACCACCGCCAGGGCCAGCAGCATGCCCATGCCGCTTTGATCGCGTAGCTGATCGCCGACCTGCGCACCGACGAACTCGGCGCGGACCAGGTCTACCGGATTCGCTTCGCTGTCCAGAATACCCACGACGCTTTGCCCGACGTCGTTGTCGAACGTCTGCTGCAGGCGTACGAGGATGTCGTTGGAGGTGCCGAAGGTTTGTACCTGGGCATCCTCAAAGCCCTCGTCGCTCAATTTGCTGCGTAGGTCGTCCAGGGCTGGAGCTTGCTCATAGCGGACTTCCACCAGCGTGCCGCCGGTGAAGTCCAGGCCCAGGTTGAGGCCTTTGAATGCCAGGGCGCCGATCGCAATGACCGCGAGCAGCACGGAAATGACGAAGGCTATGCGGCGTTTGCCCATGAAGTCTAACTGTCGCATCGCTCGCTCTCCTCAGATCCAGATTTTCTTCAGCGGGCGTCCGCCGATGGTGAGGTTGATCAGGGCACGTGAGACCAGGATGGCGGTAAACATCGAGGTCAGAATGCCCAGCGACAGCGTGACGGCGAAGCCTTTGACCGGCCCGGTGCCGATCGAGAACAGGATGACCGCCACCAGCAGGGTGGTGATGTTGGCGTCGACGATCGAAGTGAAGGCGCGCTCGAAGCCAGTGTGTATGGCTTGCTGGGCCGGCATCTTGCCTCTGATCTCTTCACGTATTCGTTCGAATATCAATACGTTGGCATCCACCGCCATGCCTAGTGTCAGCACGATACCGGCAATCCCGGGGAGCGTCAGGGTGGCGCCGAGCATCGACATCAACGCGACCAGCATCACCAGGTTTAGTCCTAGCGAGATGTTGGCGACCACGCCGAAGGCTTTGTAGCGCGCCAGCATGAACAGCACCACGAGCAACAAGCCGAGTTCTACCGAGAGAATGCCCTGGTGGATGTTCTGCGCGCCCAGGCTAGGCCCAATGGTGCGCTCTTGGGCGAAATAAATGGGGGCCGCCAGCGAGCCGGAGCGCAGTAGCAAGGCCAGGTCTGCCGCTTCGCTCGAGGAATCGAGACCGGTGATGCGGAAACGGTTGCTCAAGGCGCTTTGTATGGTCGCTAGACTGATGATGCCGCGCTCGGTATAGCCTTCGCGCTTTTCGACTTCTTTACCGTCTTCCATCACCGTGCGTGTACGGGTCTTGTGCTCGATGAAGACCACCGCCATGTTGCGCCCGATGTTGGAGCGCGTGGCGCGGCTCATCATCGAACCGCCGGTGCCATCGAGGTTGATGTTGACCTGCGGACGGTTGTTTTGATCGAAGCTGCGGCTGGCACTGGAGACATGATCGCCGGTGACGATGACGTCACGCATCAACTCAGCGTTGCGATTTTCGTCATTGCGAAAGTTGAGCGTTTCGATCTCGCGGTCGGGCGTATCCGGGCGCGCTTCCAGGCGGAACTCCAGGTTCGCCGTGGCCCCCACGATACGCTTGGCGGCGGCGGTGTCCTGCACGCCGGGCAGCTCGACGACGATGCGGCTGGGGCCCTGGCGCTGCACGAGTGGCTCCGAGACGCCCAGCTCGTTGACGCGGTTGCGGATCGTCGTCAGGTTTTGGTTGACGGCGTAGTCCTGCAGATCCTGCACGGCCTGTTCGGTGAAGGTCATCGTCAGGGCCGTACCGCTATCACTGTCTGCGTTCTCGTAATCGAAGTCAGGGAACTGATCGGCGATCAAGCCGCGCGCAGCGTTGCGGTCATCCTCGTTGGCGAACTGGAACGTGATCGTGCGGTCGCCGATCTCGGTGTCACGATAACGTATCCGCTCGTCACGCAGGATATCGCGGACGGCGCTGGCATTCGCTTCCAGACGTTGCTGGACGGCGGCGTCCATGTCGACTTCCAACAGGAAGTGTACCCCGCCCTGGAGGTCGAGGCCGAGCTTCATGGGGGTGGCGGAAAGGCCGGCCAACCAGTCGGGCGTCGCATCGGCGAGATTGAGCGCTACGGTATAGGCGTCGCCCAGACGGTCGTCGAGAATGTCGCGGGCAGCGATTTGCTGATCGGCCTGGTCGAGGCGAATCAGTGCACTGTTGCCATCCAGCTCGCTTTGTTTGATGTCGATACCTTCATCCTCGAGCGCTTGAGTCAAGCGGTCGAGACGCTCTTGATCGAGTGCGGTGCCGCTGGCAGTGCTGCTGATCTGAACGGCAGGGTCGGCGGGGTAAAGATTGGGTAACGCGTAGATGATGCCGACGAGAAGTACGATGAGTATCAGCAGATACTTCCACAGGGGATAACGGTTGAGCATGGAAGCCCTGTCCTTGTTGCTGACGCAGAAGACAACCACCGACCATAAAGCATGGCCGGTGGCGTTGAGGAGTGCGGTTTCGCGCCTCCTGATAGGAGATCAGATGGACTTCAGGGTGCCCTTGGGCAATACCGCGGCGACGGAGTTCTTCTGAACGTTCACCTCGGTGCCCTCGGCGATTTCCAAGCTGATGAAATCGTCGCCGACATTGGTGACACGTCCCATCAGGCCGCCGCCGATGACGATCTCATCGCCCTTGGCCAGATTGCTGATCAGCTGTTTGTGCTGCTTCGCACGCTTGGACTGCGGGCGCCATAGCAGAAAGTAGAAGATCAGCACGAAGCCGACCAGCATGACGATCTGGGCAATGCCGCCGCCCGCGGGTGAGGCATCCTGCGCGTGAGCTGCGGGAATGAAAAACTCCAGCATGGATTATTATCTCCGGATGGTAGTGAGGGTGAATCTGGGCCCGAGAGCGTGTCCCGGATGGCCTTCGATCACGCTGATAGCGGCGGCACCGGCATGCCGCGCCGTGCGTAGAAGTCCTCGACAAAGGCAGTCAATGTACCCGCTTCAATGGCAGTGCGCAAACCAGCCATTACACGCTGGTAATAGCGTAGATTGTGGACGGTATTGAGCATCGCGCCGAGCATTTCGCCACAACGGTCCAGATGGTGCAGATAGCTGCGCGTGAAGTACTGGCACGTATGACAATCGCAATCCTCTTCGAGTGCCTGTGTGGAGTGGCGATGCTGGGCATTACGGATCTTGACGGGACCGTCAGCAGTGAAGAGATGGCCATTGCGCGCGTTACGCGTGGGCATCACGCAGTCGAACATATCCACCCCGCGCCGCACGCCTTCGACCAGGTCCTCAGGCTTGCCGACACCCATCAGGTAGCGCGGCTTGTCGTCTGGCATCCAGCCCGGCAAATAGTCGAGTACCTTGAGCATCTCTTCCTTGGATTCGCCCACCGACAAACCGCCGATGGCGAGTCCGTCGAAGTCGATGTCCAGAAGGCCTTTCAATGAGCGCTCGCGAAGCTCGGGGTACATGCCGCCCTGAATGATGCCGAACAGCGCCGAAGGTGAATCGCCATGCGCGGCGCGCGAACGCTGAGCCCAGCGTAGCGACATCTCCATCGAACGCCTGGCTTCTTCCTCGGTGGCTGGATAGGGCGTGCATTCATCGAAGATCATCACGATGTCCGAGCCCAGCGATCGCTGCACGGCCATCGACTCCTCGGGCCCCATGAAGACCTTGGCGCCATCCACGGGCGAGCGGAAGTGCACACCTTCCTCGGTGATCTTGCGCGTTTCGCCCAGTGAGAAGACCTGGAAGCCACCCGAATCGGTGAGGATCGGCTTTTGCCACTGGGCGAAGTCGTGGAGGCCGCCGTGGGTTTCGATGACCTCGGTGCCCGGTCGCAACCAGAGGTGAAAGGTGTTGCCGAGGATGATCTCGGCGCCGATCTGCTCGACCGATTCGGGCGTCATGCCCTTGACCGTGCCGTAGGTGCCGACGGGCATGAAGGCGGGCGTTTCCACGGTTCCGCGCGGGAAGCTCAAACGGCCGCGTCGCGCCATGCCATCTTCGGCGAGGCGCTCGAAACGCATGAAGCTCTCGTTACGCATGGGGAACCTCGTTGGGCATGGTGGCCTTGTTAGGCATGGGCAGTCTCGGGAAAAGGATGGGACGTCTCGGCTCGGCTGAGGAACATGGCATCGCCATAACTGAAGAAGGCGTAGCGCTCGGCGACGGCTGCGTGGTAGGCATGCATCACCTGGTGGTAGCCGGCAAACGCTGAGACCAGCATCAACAGCGTCGACTCGGGCAAGTGGAAGTTGGTGATCAGTGCATCGACGCAGCGCCAGGCGTAACCGGGATAGATGAAGATATCGGTGTCGCCCCGGTAAGGCGTGATGCGACCGTCGTCGCGTCCTTGGCTAGCGGTTTCCAGGCAGCGCACGCTGGTCGTGCCCACGGCGATTACACGCTTGCCGCGCGCTCGGGTGGTCTCGACCTGACGACATAGGGTCTCGTCGACTTCCAGCCATTCGCTGTGCATATGGTGCTCGCGAATATCGTCCACGCGGACCGGCTGAAAGGTCCCCGCACCCACATGCAGGGTGACATAGCCCATCTCCACGCCACGCTCACGCAGCGCGGCCATCAGCGCTGCGTCGAAATGCAGGCCGGCGGTAGGCGCCGCCACCGCGCCCTCGCGACGGGCATAGACGGTCTGATAGCGCTCGCGGTCATCGAGTTCGTCTTCGCGGTCGATATAAGGCGGCAACGGCATGTGCCCGTGGCGTTCGAGCAACTCGATCAGCGGTGTCTCGCCCAAAAAGCGCAGCTCGAACAAGGCTTCGTGGCGTTCCTCGACCACTGCGCGGATGTCGCCCTCGAAAATCAGCTCGGTACCGGGCTTGGGTGTCTTGCTTGCGCGCAGGTGTGCCAGACCGCGATGCGCATCCAGCGGGCGTTCGAGGAGCATCTCCACGCGTCCGCCACTAGTCTTTTGCCCGAAAAGCCGCGCGGGAATCACGCGGGTATCGTTGAACACCAGCAGGTCGCCGGGCTCGAGCTGCGTCAGCAGATCGGTGAAACGGCGGTGCTGGACCTCGCCGCTTTCATCATCCAGGCAGAGTAGACGGCAATCGCTGCGCGTCTCGGACGGGTAACGAGCGATCAGCTCATCGGGGAGATCGAAATGGAAATCGGCGCGCTGCATGGAATTGAAGAAAACGACCTGGAATCGAAAAACTGAAATCGGAGATGAGGCACGTGCGGTGTGCGCTCGACGAAGGCGGCCCATGATAGTCGAGACAGACGACGAAGTCAGGCCCGAATGATTGACGTCACCAATCTTCTCCGTATAATACGTCCTCGTTGCCCGGGTGGCGAAATTGGTAGACGCAGCGGATTCAAAATCCGCCGGTGGCGACACCGTGTCGGTTCGAGTCCGACCTCGGGCACCAACCTTTCTTCATGACCTCTGGTCATTTCGGCAAGTTCCAGCTATCTCCTTTCTCTGATGATGTCGATGGGACATGCGTCCATTTTCGTGCGCGCATGCCAAGCGTCCTGCCTGTCTTTCGTTCCTTATATCTTTTATTAATCAATTATGTAGAAGGCTTGAAATGACCTATCCTTAGGGCGAGCCATCAAGGTGATGGGGCGCGTCGGACACGCGCTTCAAGCCGCATGGCGTGTCGCTTTCACCGGCGATACAAGGGGTCACTGTCATTCAAGGAGAAATGTTTTGGCTACTACATCTTCCCGCAGAGTTGGCGGTCCGTTTGCCAAGCTCGTGGGTATCATCGTTGCGCTCGTCGGCCTCGCGCTGGGCGGCGGCGGGCTTTATCTAGCGTCATTGGGCGGTTCCTGGTATTACGCTATCGCGGGCATCCTGATGCTCGTCTCCGGTATTCAGTTGGTGCGCGGTCGCATGTCCGGCGCCTGGCTCTACGGCCTTGCGTTCGTGGGGACGCTGATCTGGGCTGCATGGGAGTCTGGGCTGAATTACTGGCGCTGGATTCCACGTCTCGATGTCGCGTTGATCCTGGCTATTCTGGTCGCGCTGGTCATGCCGAGTCTCAAGGGCGGCCCCTCGCGCAAGGTGGGTTTCTCGGTCGCGGGCGTATTGTGCCTGGGCCTGATCGTCGCCGGTGCCTTGGCGTTCGTGCCGCGCGGTTATCAGCATATCGAGGACGTACCGGAGGTCGCCGAGAGTTCATTGGCGACCAATGTCGGCGATGCTCAGCCGGCGGATACGCCCGACGATGAAGACTGGGTTGCCTACGGGCGCGACAGCGCCGCAACGCGTTACTCGCCGCTCGATCAAGTCACCCCGGATAACGTCGGCGATCTCGAAGTGGCGTGGCAGTACCGCACCGGCGACTTGCTCGATCACCGCTGGGGCGCCGAGACAACGCCGCTCAAGGTCGGCGACGATGTGTTCTTGTGTACGTCGCGCAATATCCTGATCTCGCTCGACGCCGATAGTGGCGAAGAGAACTGGCGCTATGATCCGCAGGTATCCGAAGACGCCATTCCTTATACAGCTGCCTGCCGTGGCGTGACGTATTATGAAGTACCGGATGACCGCGTCGATGATATGGCCAGCGGCGATGATGGCGATTCGCAGAGCTGCCGTGCACGTATCATTTCTGGGACGCTCGATGGCCGCATGCTCGAAGTCGATGCCGCGACTGGCGAGCCGTGTACCGGTTTCGGGAATAACGGCCAGGTCGATATCAAACAGAATATGGGTGAGACGCCCGAGGGCTATGTCTCCATCAACTCCGCACCCGTGGTGGTGCGTGATGTCGTCGTAACGGGACACCAGGTGCTCGATGGGCAGCGTCGTTATCCGCCCTCCGGTGTCATCAAGGGCTTCGACGCCGTGACTGGCGAACTCGAGTGGGCCTGGGACGCAGGGCGCCCCGAGCAGAGCGAACCGCTCAGCGGTGATGACACCTACGTGCGTGGCTCGCCCAATATGTGGACTACCGCCACCGGCGATAGCCAGCTAGGCCTGGTGTATCTGCCGATGGCCAATAGCGCCGCCGACTACTGGAGCAGTTCGCGCACGTCGGCAGAAAATGAGTGGGCCAGCTCGATGGTGGCGCTCAACGTCGAGACCGGGCTGCCCGAGTGGCACTTCCAGACTGCGCACAAGGATGTCTGGGATTACGATCCCGGTTCGCAGCCGACATTGATCGATTTCCCCACCGACGATGGGGAGGTGCCGGCCTTGGTGATGCCCACCAAGCAGGGTGAGATCTACGTCTTCAACCGTGAAACCGGCGGGTTGCTGGGCGGTGGTGCCGAAGAGCGTCCTGTACCGCAAGGCGGCGCTGAACCGGAAGAACGCAGTAAGACCCAGCCCTTCTCGAACTACGCCACGCTGCGTCAGCCCGACATCAATGAGAAGGATATGTGGGGCATGTCACCTTTCGATCAGCTGTTCTGCCGTATCCAGTACCAGCAAGCCAGTTGGAAGGGCATGTACACGCCGCCCACCGCCGACCAGCCTTGGATTCAGTACACCGGCTATAACGGAGGCTCCGACTGGGGCAGTGTCTCCATCGACCCGCGGCGCGGCGTGATGATCGCCAACTACAATGACATGCCCAACTATAATGAGCTTGTGCCGCGCGAGGAGGCGGACGCCAAGGGCTGGAAACCTCGCGAGGAACTCGATAGCGATAGCGGCGGTGCCGAAGGCGCGGGCGATCCGCAGGCCAACACGCCGTACGCGATCAATGTCAACGCCGGTTGGCGTGTGCCCTACACCGGCATGCTGTGCAAGCAGCCGCCGTATGGTCATATCCGTGCCATCGAGCTGGCCAGCGGCGATACGCTGTGGGACCGTCCGTTGGGCACAGCGCGCGCCAACGGGCCGTGGGGAATTCGTTCCGGTTTGCCCATCGATATCGGTACGCCCAATAACGGCGGTTCGGTGGTCACGGCTGGAGGGCTGATCTTCATTGCTGCGGCGACCGATGATCTGATCCGTGCGATCGACATCGAGAGCGGCGAGACCGTGTGGCAAGCGCCGCTGCCGGCGGGCGGTCAGGCCAACCCGATGGTCTACGAGGCGAATGGTCGTCAGTATCTGGTGATCGTCGCCACGGGGCACCACTTCATGGAAACCCCCAGCGGCGACTATGTGATCGCCTATGCGTTGCCCGACGATGCCTGACGGCTCGATAAGGTAGGAGAAGCACAGCGACCCCGGCATGCGTGTCGGGGTCGCTTTGTTCAGCGTTTCCTTAGGATGTCTTCGATATTATTGTACGATCATGAATTAGCTGCGATACGCTTTTGAGAACGTCGCGTCGTATCGCGCTTCCATCATGATATGCCTGGATAAGGAGTTCCAATGAAATCTGTCAGTCTTACTCTATTGGCGCTAGCGATCTTGATGACGGGGTGCGCCATGCAAGGTGGCGATGCTGATCGCGTCGATCAGCATACCCAGATTTACCAATGTGAGGGAGATACATCGCTGTCGGTGACCTATTTCCAATATGGATCCGATACCGACCGCGCCATGCTGAGCTATGGTCACGACTCCATCCCCATGCACCAAATTGCCTCGGGCTCCGGCGCGCGCTATGCCAGCGACGACGAACAGCTCGCCTACGTATGGCACACCAAAGGCGACAACGGCATGTTGTATCGTGACAACGACGAAGGTGAGCGCAACGTCATCGAGCGCGATTGCCAGGGCCGGGTGAAAGACGCCGACCGCTAAGCTGCGCGCTCATTTCATGACGGGGCCTGTGCAATGTCTCTGAGTTTGTGGCTGTCGCTGGCGGCGGTCTGTGCCATGGGAGCGATGTCGCCGGGGCCGAGCCTGGCGATGGTGCTGCGCCATACGCTAGGTGGCGGGCGCATACCGGGTGTTGTCGCCAGTGTCTGCCATGCGGCGGGCGTGGGCCTATACGCGGCGTTGACCGTGTGGGGACTGGGCGCGGTCATCGTTCATCAGCCGGTGTTGTTCCAGGCGATCACCTGGGGCGGGGCGGCGTATCTGGCCTGGCTGGGCGTGAAGGCGTTGCGTGCTGGTCGGGGCGGCACCCTGGAGACAGGCCGCGTGGCGAGCCGGCCTGGGGTGGCCGCGCGAGACGGTGTGCTGGTGGCGTTGGCCAACCCCAAGCTGATTCTCTTCTTCGTGGCCCTGTTGAGCCAGTTCGTAAGCGCCGACATGGGGGCGGGGGCCAAGACGACGATCGTGGCGACCGCGTCACTGATCGATGCCGGCTGGTACGTGCTAGTGGCGCTGGCGCTCTCGCATTCGAGGGTTTTGCCCTGGCTTCAAGCGCGTGGGCACTGGATCAACCGGGCGACGGGCGTCGTGCTGTTGGGCCTGGCGCTGCGCATCGTCATTGGTTGAGGGGAGCGTGACCAACCGCTCTCAGGACGCGATTCGCTCGAGGATGGCGTCCAGCGGTGCGTGTGACGGTAAGACGCCGAACAGCGGTGAGGTCTCCTCGCCGAGGCGCGCCGCACAGAAGGTCTCGCCGATGGCAGTGGGCGCATGACGCAACAGCAGCGCGGCCTGCAGGCATTGCGCGAGGCGCTGGGTTAGCCAGCGCGCCTGCGCTTCCAGCACGTCCGGCGTGGCCTTGAGGCGTCGCTCGAGGGCCTCAAACGCCCGGTCAAAATCGGGGTGAGCGCCGCGCGCCAAGGCGAGCTCCTGGCGCAGGGCGGCGATGCTTTCCGGGTGTCGGGTCATTACGCGCATCACGTCCAGGCACATGACATTGCCCGAACCTTCCCAGATCGAATTCACTGGCGCCTCGCGGTAAAGCCGTGCCAGCGGCGCCTCCTCGACGTAACCGATGCCGCCGAGACACTCCATGGCCTCGGCCATGAACGCTGGGCCACGCTTGTTGTGCCAGAACTTGGCCAGCGTAGGCAGCAGGCGCGCAAGGGCGTGCTCATGTGAGTCCCGGGCGGCACCATCGAAGGCGCGTGCGGTGCGCAGGCATAAGGCCAGGCTGGCCTCGGTTTCCAGAGCCAGGTCGGCGATCACGCGGCGCATCAAGGGCTGCTCGGCGAGGCGTTTGCCGAACGCTTCGCGCCCCTGGACGTGGCGCCAGGCCTCGAGCGTTGCCTGGCGCATCATGCTGGCGGGCGCAGTGGCGGCATCGAGCCGAGTCTGCTGGACCATCTCGAGAATGGTGGCGACGCCGCGCCCCGGTTCGCCGATGGGGTGTGCCCAGGCATCGACATACTCGATTTCCGCCGAGGCGTTGGCGCGGTTGCCGCACTTGTCCTTGAGGCGCTGAAGCTGAATGCCGTTGCGCTCGCTGTCGGGGCGAAAGCGTGGCACCAGGAAACAGCCGAGGCCGGCATCGTCTTGGGCCAGGGTAAGGAAGGCATCCGACATCGGCGCGCTGCAGAACCACTTGTGGCCGGTGAGATGCGCGCTGCCATCCGGCTGGCGTGTCGCCTGAGTGGTGTTGCGGCGCACGTCGCTGCCGCCTTGCTTCTCGGTCATCGCCATACCGAAGGTCGCCGCACGCTTGTCATCGGCGGGCAGGGCGCGGGGGTCGTAATCGTTTGCCAGCAGGCGTGGTCCCCATGTCTCGAGCACGGTTCTGTCGTGGCGTAGCACTGGATAGGCGGCGTGGGTCATGGTGATCGGGCAGCAGAACCCTGGCTCGACCTGGGTCAAGAGATAAAGCGCGGCGACATGCGCCTGGTGGCCGCCGTTACCTTCCTGTTCCCAGGCCACGGCCTGCCAGCCGCCATCGCAGGCGAGATGCATCAAGCGGTGATAGGCCTCGGTGTAGTGCACCTCGTCGAGCCGGCGCCCGTGGCGATCGAACAAGTGCAATTCGGGAGGGTGCCGGTTGGCCTCGTCGGCGATGGTTTGCCAGGTGTCGCGCCCGGCCTCGCGGGCGAGCGGGGCAATACGCGCCGCGACCCAAGCCGGAGCCTCGCGGGCCAGTGCCTCGCGCAGGGCCGTGTCCTCTTCCAGGAGGTCACGATCACCGCCGAGCGAAGGTTGGTTGGTGACGTCGTGCGTGGCGAGATGAGTGCGAGCGGCATGATCGGCCATGGAAGCGACTCCTGAAGACGGCAATGGGATGCGCCGTGCTTCGAGCATGGTCAGACATGATGCCGGGGTCAATGCGACCCTGGTGGGATTAGCTGGGCGCGTTGGTATTCGGCAGCGTCTGCGCGATCCAGCGACGGAGCCGCTCGGGCGTCGCCGTGTCGAGGTCATAAAGCAGTCGGTAGGTCATCGGCGCGATCACGCCATCCATCAAGTCCTCGACCGATGGCGTGGTGTCGCCGCGTTTCACGGCGCGTTCACGCAGGCATGCCATGATCTGCTCGGCATAACGGCGGCAGCGTTCGCGTCGTTCGCGCTCGGCGCTAGCCATGATATCGCCGAGCATGCACTGGCCGGTTGGTGAGGTCATCTCATCGAGATATTGCTCGCCCCAGGCCTGAAGATCGCCCGCCAAGGAACCGGTATGCGGCGGTTCGTCGTCGGGGCGCAGGCGCTCGAGCGACACGTCCGCCAGCAACTCGGCGATGTTTCCCCAGCGGCGATAGATCGTCGACGGCGTCACGCCGGCCTTGCTGGCGATCTGTGGCACGCTGAGTTCCTCGCGGGACTTGGCGGTCTGCAGCTCGCGAACCGCTTGATGCACAGCTTCTTGCACCCGTGCGCTGCGCCCCCCGGGGCGAACGGCTTCTTTGATGGCCATAGTCACCTAACGCAAAATATTTGCTTTATGAGCCTGCTAAGTTCAGACTGCTCTTAACGCACAATCTTAGCATTAATGGGTTTTATCATGACACCGCCTTCATCCCCGGGTACGCCGGGTGCCTACCCGACGCCGCGCCTCGGGCAACTGACGTATTATGCCATCCTGATGATCACCTTCCTGGCGGCATCCAGTGCTCCGACGCCGTTGTACCGGCTCTATCAGCAGACGTGGGGGTTCTCCGCCACGATGCTCACGCTGGTATTTGCTAGCTACGTATTTGCCTTGCTGGTGGCGCTACTGGTGTCTGGGTCACTGTCGGACCATATCGGTCGGCGGCCCGTAGTGGCCGGCGCCATCCTGGGTGAAATCCTGTCGTTGGGAGTGTTCTTCTGGGCCGATAGTCTGGCGTGGCTCATGGTGGCGCGTATTCTGCAGGGCCTCGCCACTGGTGTCGTGACCAGCGCACTGGCGGCGGCCATGCTCGATAGCGACCACCAGCGTGGGCCCGTCATGGCGAGTATCGCACCGCTATTCGGCATGGGCATCGGCGCCCTGTTTGCGGGTATCTTGGTAACGTATGCGCCCGCGCCGCTGCATCTAGTGTACGCACTCTTGGCCATCACTCTGGTGGTTCAAGGCCTGCTGCTGGGCCGCATCCGCGAAAGCGTGACGCCGCGCCCGGGCGCCTGGGCTTCTCTGCGGCCACGCGCCTATGTACCACAGCCTGTCCGGGGGCCGCTGATGCGCGTGGTGTCAGCGGTGATCTCGTCCTGGGCGCTGGGCGGTTTCTCGCTGTCGCTGGGCCCCACGCTGGTAGAGACCGTCAGTGGTATTCATAACCCGCTGGTCGGTTGCCTGATCACGTTCCTGTTGCCCTGCGTGGGCGCCATCAGTGTGTTGACGCTGCGCGCCAAGCCGCCTCGTGTGGCCGTGCTCATCGGCACGGGCTGCTTGATCGTCGGCATGAGCGTGCTGTTGTTGGGGGTGTATTGGCGCAGTGTGGCGGTGCTGCTGAGCGGTACTGCCTTGGCCGGGATCGGTTTCGGCGCGGCTTTCATGGGCGCCATGCGTACGGTGATGCCATTGGCACCGCCCACCGAGCGCTCAGCGTTGATGGCAGCGTTCTATGTCATTTGCTATTTGTCCGCTAGCCTTTTGGCCATGGCCGGTGGCGTGGCGACGCAACACATGGGCTTGCTGCCGACGACGTACGTGTATGGCAGTGTCGTAGCGGCGTTGTCGCTCGCCGCCTTCATCGGGGCGCTGACGCAGCGCGCGACCCCACGGCGTTGGCAAGCCTGCGATAGCCCGGCTTGAGACGTGACTTGGCCCACGCTTCTGGGGATAGGCCTTCTGCATGTCCAGTAGTATCTTCGACATGACGTGATGCCCGGGCTCTGGCATGCTGAAGCTTTCCCGCACCGACACGTCACAGGACACGCCATGGTCACGCCGTCGTCTTCCGCAACGCTTGAGTCGCTGCCCGAGCCGGTCATCAAGGATGAGCGGATCCAGCTGGTCGACGCTCATAATCGTCCTTGCGGCAGTGCCTCGCGCAGACTGATGCGGCGCTTTCGCTTCTGGCACCGCGCGACGTACGTGTTCGTGCGCAATGGTCGGGGTGAGTTATGCGTGCAGCGCCGCACACTGACCAAGGAAGTCTTTCCTGGCTGTCATGATCTGGCCACCGGTGGCGTAGTCGGCGCGGGGGAAGCGGAACATGTCGCCGCGCGTCGCGAGCTGGCAGAAGAACTTGGCATCGAGGGCGTGTCGTTGACGCCGTGTTTCACGTTTCGTTATACCGATGTCGGAAACTTCATTCATGGCAGTGCTTTCATGGCCGACTATGAGGGATCGTTGGTCTTGCAACCGGATGAAGTCGCCGACGCTACCTGGTTAACGGTGGAGGCTGCGCTGGCACTTGAAGACGCCACACCGGACAGCCGCGTCGCGCTGGAACATATGCTCGCCCAAGGCTGGTTGATGGCACGGGACGATTGAAGCCCTGCCGCAGGCGGACGACAATGAAGAGGTATCCCCATGATGAACGCGATGCGCGACCGCCATGACGCTATATAGCCAGGATTGCCATACCAACCGGATGGAGCCCTTCAATCTGCGCGCGCTGCGCGGGCAGGTGCTGTTGATCGTCAATGTCGCCAGCCGCTGCGGTTATACGCCGCAACTCAAAGAGCTCGAATGGCTGTATCGCCGTTATCACGATCAAGGCTTTACCGTGTTGGCGTTCCCCTGCAATCAGTTCGGCCGTCAGACACCGGAGTCAGCCGAGGGGTTCGGCGCTTTCTGCATGCGTGAATATCGGGTCAGTTTTCCGGTGATGGAGAAGATCCACGTCAACGGACGCGATGCCCATCCGCTGTTCGTGCTGCTGCGCCGCCAGGCGCCGGGCGTACTGGGAAGCACTCCCATCAAGTGGAATTTCACCAAGTTCCTGGTGGGGCGTGATGGCCATGTTATCCGACGTTTCGCGCCGCGCGTCTCGCCGCGCCGCATGGCGAGGGATATCGAGCAGGCACTGGACATTCCGTTCTCGGCATGACGCGCGTCCGGCTCATGGCGCAGCCGTTTGCAGACGTTCGATCAAGATGTCGAAGCGTGGCCGACTCATCATCGTGGTCAATCCGGAAAACAGCAGCCAAAAGCCCCTGCGCCAGCCATGCAGGCGACGCGTGTGGCGTGCCAGGTCGAGCAGCAGGCGGTCCTCGTCGAAGTCACGCCATTCGCCGGCCACCGACATCTGGCGACGCGACATGACCGGCGCCATCTCCAGCCGATAGATCATTTCCAGCTCCTGAGGGGTATGGCCTTGTGTCTCGACCACCTCGAGCATGCGGGTATATTCGCGTTCCCGGGGCTCGCGCTCGAGCCAGAGGGGCGAGAGTGCCAGCCATAGGGCGCCACGGCGTTCCAGTAGGGTTTCAAGCTCGTTGGGGTCGTGCATGTTTTGGCTCTTCGCTGTGAAGGGGCATCTTCGGCCACACGGCCATAGCGAACAAGGGGTGCGGACATGGACGCCATCACCCGCTAGAATGCCCCTCAATAAAGAAACCGTGCATTGGCGCGCGTTTCCCCGTGGCGGTTCCGACCGCGATCAACGAATGACGTCAGCAAAGAGGTTCCCTCTGTGATCATCAAACCCAAGGTTCGTGGTTTCATCTGCACGACGACGCACCCCAAAGGCTGCGAGCGCAATGTCGCCGAGCAGATCGCCACCACGCGTGCGAACATTCCGCAAAGCGAGCAGCAAAATGGTCCGAAGAAGGTGTTGGTGATCGGCGCCTCCAGCGGCTATGGCCTGGCCGCGCGTGTCACCGCGGCCTTCGGTTACGGGGCGTCGACCCTCGGGGTCTTCTTCGAGAAGCCGGGCACCGAGAAGAAGCCGGGCACGGCGGGGTGGTACAACTCGGCGGCGTTTGACAAGTTCGCCAAGGAAGAAGGCCTTTACAGCAAGGCGATCAATGGCGATGCCTTCTCGCACGAAGCTCGCACCCAGGCCATCGAGTTGATCAAACAGGACCTGGGCCAGGTCGACCTGGTGGTGTACTCGCTGGCCTCGCCGGTACGCAAGATGCCCGATAGCGGCGAGCTCAAGCGTTCTGCCCTCAAGCCCATCGGCGAGACTTATACCGCCACGGCTATCGATACCAACAAGGATGCCATCACCGAGGCCTCCGTGGAGCCGGCCACCGAGCAGGAAATCGCCGATACCACCACCGTCATGGGCGGCGAGGACTGGGAGCTTTGGATCGACGCGCTGGATGAGGCGGGCGTTTTGGCGCCGGGCGCGCGCAGCGTGGCGTTCAGCTATATCGGCACCGAGATTACCTGGCCGATCTACTGGCATGGTGCGCTGGGCAAGGCCAAGGAAGATCTCGACCGCGCCGCTGGCGAGATCGACGCGCGTCTTTCCAAGGAGGGCGGCAGCGCCAACGTGGCGGTGCTCAAGTCGGTAGTGACTCAGGCCAGCGCGGCGATTCCGGTGATGCCGCTTTATATCTCGATGGTCTACAAGGTCATGAAGGAGAAGGGCCTGCACGAGGGCACCATCGATCAGCTCAACCGCCTGTATGCCGAGCGTCTGTATTCATCACAAGAGCAGGATACCGACGAAGCAGGGCGCCTGCGTCTCGACGATTGGGAGCTACGTGATGACGTGCAGCAGCCATGCAAGGAGCTATGGCCGCAGGTGACCACCGATAACCTCTTCACGCTGACCGATTATGCCGGTTACAAGCACGACTTTCTCAAGCTGTTCGGCTTCGAGCGCGAGGATGTCGATTATGAGGCGGACGTCGACCCCGTGGCGGAGTTCGACGTCGTGCAGCTGTGATCGTCGCGTCCAAGCGTATGCCCCGGGGCCGCTCTGAAAAGACGTGCCAGACGTTTGCCGTTACGCGGGCCGCGCAGATCGACCGCGAGACGGACACGCTGGTGGAGGCGCTGCTTGATGCCAGAGAGTGAAGAGCGCCGCGATGCCCCGCGCCAGGTGGGATTTCTGCTGTTGCCGGGGTTTTCGATGCTGGCGCAGGCCTGCGCCATGGAGCCGTTACACGTCGCTAATTTGCTGGCCGAGCGTCGACTCTATGTGCCACGAACTTTCGGGCTCGATGGGCGCGCGGTGAAAAGTGCTGCGGAGCTGGCGTTGACGCCGGAAAGCGTGGCGGGCAGCGATGTCCAGCCTTTGGACATGCTCATGGTGTGCGGCGTGAGTCCGTCGCCAGAGAGCGAATCTTTGAACTTGCATGGTTGGCTGCAACGGCTGGCTTCACGCGGGGTCATGCTGGGCGGCATCGCCGGTGGCACCCAAATGCTGGCACGTGCCGGTGTGCTGGAGGGCTATCGCGTCACGCTGCACGTCGCCGGGGCCGATGCGTTCACGCGGGATTTTCCTGGCGTACATGTCTCGCATCAGTTGTTCGAGATCGATCGTGGTCGCTTGACCTGCGGGGGCGGCACGGCGGCGATGGATATGATGATGACGTTGATCGCGCAGCAGCATGGCGCGCGGCTGGCCGAGCGCGTCTCCGAGCATTTCGTCTGCGAGCGCATCCGCATGGCGGACGAGCCCCAGCATGTACCACTGCGCGCGCGTCTCTCGCACGCACCGCAGAGCCTGGTTGACGCAGTGACGCTGATGGATTCCAACATCGAGGAGCCGCTGACTACCCACGAACTGGCGGAACACTTGGGAATTTCCCGGCGGCAGCTCGAGCGGCTGTTCAAGAAGTATCTGCAGGCGGTGCCCAGCCGTTACTATCTGGAGCTGCGTCTTCAGAAGGCCCGCCAGCTGCTGCGTGACGGTGAACAGGCGGTCGGCGACATCGCCCTGTCCACAGGCTTTTCCTCCGGGGCGCATTTCTCCACGGCGTACCGTAACCATTTCGGCATCAGCCCGCGCGATGAACGCACCCCCCGTCATTGACCGCAGTTTTCGTATAAAGCCTAGAAGTCCTGCAGCGTTTGCCGATACCCCAGATACGCCTTGCGGCGTTCAACCAAGCGGCTGGCCATGGCGAAGTCGCCTTGGTCGCGTGCCGTTTCTTCGGCGATATCGAGCTGTTTGATGGCGCGGTCGATATGACCGGTCAGCTGCAATTGCTCGGCGCGGGCGAGCATGCCCCACAGATTGCGGTCGCTACGTCCGGCGGCTTCCGCGAGCAGAGAGAAGACCTGCGGGTCCTCGGGATATTGATCGCTCATGCGGCGCAGGATGTCGTATGCCTGGCGTGGGGCCTGCTGCAGCAGCACCTCCGCCTCGATGAGCTGCGCCGGGCGGTAGTCCGGTTGCAAACGCAGGATCCGCCGGGCGCGGGTCAATGCAACATCGCGCTGGTCGGCATCGAGCGCCACCTGGGCTGCGCTGGCCGGTAGCATCGAGAGATTCGGCTGCGCTGCGCTTAACTGGTCGATCGTATCGAGTGCCTGTGCGGTATGACCGTTGTGGGCCTCGATCAGCGCTTGCAGGTAACGTATCGCGGCGTCGGGAGGGTCGTCCTGACGTAGCTGAGTCATGGCCTGGTCGGGATTGTCGCGATTGAGCGCGAGCAGGGCGCGAGCGCGAATCAGGCTGAAGGCCGTGCTATCGTGCGGTGCGGGCGAGGGCATCTGGTCAGCGCGGGCCTGGGTGTCGGCGATGCGGGCTTTGGTGACCGGGTGTGTGAGCAGGAATTCCGGCGGGTTGCCGCCCTGTAGGCTGGACAAGCGTTGCATGGCGCGGAAAAGTTCAGGCATGGCCTGCGGGTCGAAGCCGGCATCGGCCAGGGCCTCCAGTCCGACGCGATCGGCTTCCTCTTCGAAACGCCGGGAATAGGCGAGCTGGTCCTGGATGAACGCCGCTTGCGTGCCGACCATGGTGGCCAGCCCTGCATCGCCTGCGCCACCCGCAGCAAGGACCATGCCGACCAGCATGGCGCCCATGGTGGGCAACTGCGTCTCTTCCACGCGCTGCATGCGGCGCGCGAAATGATGCTGTGATAGGTGGCCGAGCTCGTGGGCGATCACCGAGGCCAGGGCGTCCTCGCTCTCGGTGAAGGTGAACAGACCGCTGTTGACGCCGACCACGCCGCCCGGCACGGCGAAGGCATTGAGCAGTCGGCTGTCGACTATGGTGATGACGGTGTCGTCATGGACTCCGGCATGTGTTAATAGGCGCGCCACCAGGCCATGAATGTAATCCTGGGCGATAGGGTCTTGCCACTTGTCGGTCTGAGCGCGGAACTGGCGTAGCCAGGCGCGTCCCAGGCGGTGTTCCTCTGCGCTTGAGACGGTGGCGCTCGAGCCACCCAACTCGGGAAGGCCGTAATCGTCTTGCGCCAGGGCATTCGGCGCGAAAGCGCAAAATGTCACGGCGAGGCATAGGGCAGGAAGCAGCGTCCAGCGACGTGGCATGGGTATCCTCTTGAATGGCGCGACGGGGCGGGTAGACCGACGGCATGATGCACGCCATGCTACCGTTGTCTTCGACATTGAACTGACTGGCAAAGTGCCTTTAAATCGTTGCGTTTTCAACTACCGAACCGCTGGGGGCGCAGATGGCGTTGCAACCCGATCATATGCTTGACGCACGTGGCCTGCATTGTCCGTTGCCGCTACTCAAGGCCAAGCAGGCCCTATCGACGCTCGAAGTGGGCGCGTTGCTCGAGATTCAGGCGACCGATGTGGGGTCGTGGCAGGATTTCGAGACCTTTGCTGCGCAGGGGACGCACCGCCTCGAGGCGCGCGAAGAAAGGGACGGCGTCTACTTTTATTGGCTGCGCAAGGGCGAACGAGGAAGCACAGCATGACCATGAAAGGCCTCTTCAAGGGGTGGATGGAGCGCTATTTCTCGGATGAGGAAGCGGTCGTCTTGCTCATCGTGCTGGTGTTGGGTTTTGCCGCCGTCATCTGCCTGGGTCGGATGCTGGCGCCGTTCTTCACCGCCCTGGTGCTGGCCTTCCTCCTGGAAGGCGTGGTCGCGTGGCTAGAGCGGCGCGGCTTGCCACGTCTGCTGTCGGTATTGGTCGTGTTTCTGATCTTTCTGGGGGCATTATTGGCGCTGGCCTTGGTGATCATGCCGCTGGTCTGGAACCAGATGGTGGAGCTGGTGCAGGAGGCGCCGCGTATGTTCGCCAGTGGCCAGGCATGGCTGGATACCTTGCAGTCGCACTATCCGACCTTGATCACTCCCGATCAGATCGAACAGTGGATCGCCACCGCCGGACGCGAGGCGACCCAGCTCGGGCAACGGGCGCTGACGCTTTCGCTGGCGTCGTTGGGCAATCTATTAGGTGTGCTTGTCTATCTAGTACTGGTGCCGATTCTGGTGTTCTTCCTGCTCAAGGACCGCGAGCGCCTGACGCTGTTCCTGCTGTCCCTGCTGCCCAAGAAGCGTGTCCTGATGACGCGCATCTGGCATGAAATGGACGATCAGATTGCCAACTACATTCGCGGCAAGGCGATCGAGATCCTGATCGTGGGCGTGGTAGCCTTCATTACCTTCTGGACGTTCGGGTTGCCTTATTCCACCTTGCTGGCACTGATCGTCGGCTTGTCGGTGCTGGTACCGTACATCGGCGCGGCGGTGGCGACCTTGCCGGTGGCGGCTGTCGCGGGTTTCCACTTCGGCATCGGCAATCAACTCGTCTACGTACTGCTGGCCTATGCCGTTATTCAGGCGCTGGATGGCAATGTGCTGGTGCCCATCCTGTTTTCCGAGGCGGTCAACCTGCATCCGGTGTCGATCATTCTGGCGGTGCTGTTTTTCGGCGGTATCTGGGGCTTTTGGGGCGTATTTTTTGCGATTCCGCTGGCGACCTTGATCAAGGCGCTGGTATATGCCTGGCCGCGCGGTGTGCGCGATCCAGGCCTGCGGTCTCCCCCGGCGGAGCAGTGATCAGGAGGCCGTATTGAGTTCGCGGGCGGCGTCGAGTACCTCCTCGACGTGGCCCTTGACCTTTACCTTGCGCCATTCGCGCGCCAGTTTGCCGTCGGTGTCGACCAGGAAGGTGCTGCGCTCTATTCCCAGATGCTCCTTGCCATAGAGTTTCTTGAGCTTGATGACATCGAAGAGTTGGCATAGTGCCTCGTCCTTGTCGGAAATCAGCTCAAAATTGAACCCTTGCTTGGTCTTGAAGTTCTCATGGGCACGCAGTCCGTCTCGCGAGACACCGAGAATCACGGTGTTGGCGGCCTCGAAGTCGGCCTTATGGTCGCGGAAGTCGCCCCCTTCGGTGGTGCAGCCCGGGGTACTATCCTTGGGGTAGAAATAGATCACGACCTGCTGGCCACGGTAGTCGGAAAGTGTGATCTGCGTATCGCCCGTTGCCGGGGCACTGAAATCGGGTACGTGCTGGCCGATGCTGACGCTCATGGAGAGTTCCTCGAATACTGACGTGAAAGATGTCGTTGCCTGAACGTGGGCAGTTAAGATTACATTGCAGCCAGGCGCACGTGTCAAAGCACGCCGCTTCTGTACAGGATGAAGCTGGCTGAGTACCATTTGACGTTGATCGACATCATGACAGGAAAAACCGGTCCGGCGCTGGAAACGCCCGGTTGGCGATACGTGCCTTTTTTATCGCCCGCGCATGCCGGTGGCACGCTGGCCCGATTCACAGGAGAGCACTGCAGAATGATCACAGGCAGCATCGTCGCGTTGGCGACACCGATGAAGGCCAGTGGCGATATCGACTGGGAGGCGCTGCGTCGCCTGGTGGAGTTCCATCTCGACAATGGCACCGATGCCATCGTCGCGGCGGGCACCACCGGTGAGCCGACCACCATGTCGTTCGCCGAACATTTTGACGTCATTCGCTGCGTCGTCGAAGAAGTCGACGGCCGCATTCCGGTCATCGCCGGTACCGGCGCCAACGCGACCTCGGAAGCGGTCGAGCTGGCACGTTACGCACGCGAAGTAGGCGCGGATCTCTGCTTGTCGGTGGCCCCTTACTACAACAAGCCGACTCAGGAAGGGCTTTACCAGCATTTCAAGGCCGTCGCCGAGGGTGGTGGACTGCCGGTCATTCTCTATAACGTGCCCGGTCGCACCTGCTCGGATATCTACAACGAGACCGTGTTCCGTCTTGCCGAGATCGAGAACATCGTCGGACTCAAGGACGCCACCGGTAACCTCGAACGCGCCGAGGAGCTTGTCGAGCGTCTCAAGGATACCGGCTTCGCGCTTTATTCCGGCGACGACCCCACGGCGTGTGATTTCATGTTGATGGGCGGCCACGGCGATATCTCGGTATGCGCCAACGTCGCGCCGTGTGCCGTGCACGACCTCTGCGTCGCCGCCGTGGCCGGCGATGAAGAGCGGGCGCATCAAATCAACTCACGCCTCATGTCGCTGCACACCGCACTGGGCGTCGAGGCCAATCCGATTCCCGTGAAATGGGCGCTCAACCGCATGGGGTTGGCGGAGCAGGGCATTCGTCTACCGATGACATGGCTATCCGATAAGTATCACTCCACGGTGAGCGAGGCATTGCAGCTTGCCGAGGTGGTCGAAGACTGACATACCGTCGTGAGCGGGAGTCAGACGTTTACCTGCGTTAGCGATGCTCCTCGACGCCGACCAACGCATAAAGAAGGTGGATGCATGAAACCCGTCCTTAAATGGATGCCGCTGATCATCGGCGCCACACTGATCGTAAGTGGCTGTAGCCGTTCCGGTTTTTATTATGATCGTAACGCTGAATACGCCGATGCCGAGATGGTCGAGCCCGTGACGCTGCCGGATTCGCGCGACTCGTCACAGTACCAGAACGCCATGCCGGTGCCTGATGCCGAGAGTGATTTCGTGGCCACGGATGAAGACTTCGATGTGCCGCGCCCACGTCCGCTGGCCTCTAGCCAGGAAGCCGAGGCGGCATTCGTCGAATCTCGCGAGGCCGGCGACGAACGTTGGTTGGTCGTCAATGCTGCCCCGGACGGTGTCTGGCCGATGTTGCAGGGATTCGCATCCGCGCAAGGCGCCAGTGTCGATCGTGTCGATGCCGATAGCGGGCGCCTCGAGACTGGCCTGGGGACGTTGAGTGTCCGTCAGGGGTTGCGTGAAGGCTCCAGCGAAGTGCGTTGTGAAAACAGCGGCAACGAAGCCCGGTGCCTCGATGCGCTGCAGCGCTACCTGAGCGACAATGTCGGTGACCAGGAAGGCGTGTCTCTGGCGGCACAACCGCTGGCGAGCAATGACCGCGTAAACTTGTCGAACCACGATGGTGAGTGGCAGCTCGAGCTGGCGCTGAATCTTGAACGTGCCTGGCCGGAACTGCGTTATCAGCTCGAGAACAACTTCGAGGATCAACGGGGCGCCTTGGTCGATCAGAACCGTAGCACTGGTCAGTTCGTGATCGACTACACCGCCCGCGATGACGATTCCGGCTGGTTTGACTGGTTCGGCGGCGACGATGCGACCCAACGCTACCGTCTCGATGTCAGCGCCAATGCGCGTGACACCACGCAGGTGAACGTCAGCGGCGAAGACGGCGGCCCGGTGGATTCGGGCGATGCCCGTGAAGTGCTCGACGCCGTGGCAGCGACCTTGCGCTGAGATGCCGGACGGCATGATAGATCAGCCCCAGGCGACCCTGCGTTTCGCATCGCTGGGTAGTGGTAGCAAGGGCAACGCCACCTTGGTCAGCGACGGTGAAACGCACGTGCTGGTGGATTGCGGCTTTGGCATGCGCGAGGCGGAACGCCGTCTCGCGCAGTTCGGTCTGCATCCCCGCCAGCTCGACGCCGTGCTTCTCACCCATGAGCATGGCGATCACATACATGGTGTGGGGCCCCTGGCGCGTCGTTACGTGCTCCCGGTCTATTTGACCGCAGGCACTTGGCTATCGGGGCGCCTGGGCGAGGTGCCGCACCATGAGTGGGTGGTGCCTCAGTCACGCTTCGCGATCAAGGGACTGGAGATCGATCCGGTGACGGTGCCGCACGATGCACGCGAGCCGGTGCAGTTTCGGTTTCGCGCGCATGGTCGCCATCTGGGCGTACTCACCGACCTCGGCCATCCCAGTGAACACGTCCTCGATGCGTTCCGGGGCTGTGATGCGCTGATTCTCGAGTGCAATCACGATCGCCACATGCTCGATGTCGGCCCTTACCCACGCAACCTCAAGCGGCGGGTCGGCGGTCACTGGGGGCACTTGGCCAATGTCCAGGCCGCCGAGCTCTTGACGCGGCTGGGGTTGGATCGCCTACAGCGTATCGTGTGTTCGCATATCTCGGAAGAGAACAATCGCCCCGAACTGGCGCTGGAAGCGCTGACGCCGTTGTTGTCCGGCGATGAGTCACGGTTGCTGGTATCGGCGCAGGAATATGGCTTCGCCTGGCAGAGTATCGCGTGAGTCGAGGTCGTGCGTCGTTGGCATCCTGGAAACGCCTTGAATAGTCTTTGAATACGTCGCGGGTCGTGCGATCCGCGCTCAGACAAGAGCCAGTCGGCCCCGTGAGGGCCATTGTGGAGACCCCATGGAAAAACGTGACGAGCTGTACGCGGGCAAGGCCAAGTCCGTCTACCGCACCGATGACCCGCAGCGTTTGATCCTGCACTTCCGCGACGACACCAGCGCCTTCGACGGCAAGAAGAAGGAATTGCTGGCGCGCAAGGGCATGGTCAATAACAAGTTCAATGCCTTCATCATGGAAAAGCTCCAGGCGGCGGGCATCCCGACGCATTTCGAGACGCTGCTCTCCGATGATGAGTGCGTGGTCAAGAACCTCGAGATGATGCCCGTCGAGTGCGTGGTGCGCAATGTCGCCGCGGGTGGGCTGGTACGCCGTCTCGGCGTCGAGGAAGGTCAGACGCTGATGCCGCCGACCTTCGAATTGTTCCTCAAGGACGACGCCAATGGCGACCCGATGATCAACGAGTCGCTGGCCGAGACGTTCGGCTGGGCGACGCCCGAGCAACTGGCGACCATGAAAACGCTGACCTTCCAGGTCAACGATGTCCTCAAGCAGTTGTTCCTCGACGGTGACATGCTGCTGGTCGATTACAAGCTCGAGTTCGGCCTGTTCGACGGCCAGGTGACTCTGGGCGACGAATTCTCGCCGGACGGTTGCCGTCTGTGGGACGCCAACACCCGCGAGAAGATGGACAAGGACCGCTTTCGCCAGGGGCTGGGCGGCGTCATCGAAGCCTATGAAGAAGTCGGACGGCGGATCGGCATCACGTTCTGATCGCCGCGCGTTTTCGGCTTATGCCATCGGGGCGCCCACGGGCGCCCCGATGTCGTTCATGCAGGAGAAGACGCCACGATGATATCTTCCACATGCATCGCGTCGAGGCCGTTGGTCGTGATCGGGTAGCAGCGTACGTCCACATCGCGCAGGCGCACGCCATAGCGGCGTTCGGACGTATTCTGCGCGTTTTTGTGGTACGCGGGGCGTGGATCCTGGGCCAGCACCTGGCGTATCAATTCACGCAATGAGTCGCCGTCACGACGCATCAGTAAAGCCGCTTCGGCGGCGGCCGAAAACGTCACCGGCAGCGACGGCGGTGGCGTGGGGGCGAAGCCACTGCGTGCCGCCGGGAGCGCTTCGGCCCAGGCCAGATATGGCTTGATATCGAGCACCGGCGTGCCGTCGACGAGATCGTGCCCGCGCAGGTGCAGCGTCACGCCGTGGTGCGTGTCGATCTTCACTAACTCGACCAGCGACAGCCCCAGACGGTTGGGGCGGTGGGTGCTGCGCGTGGCGAAAACGCCGTGTTTGGCATTGCCCCCCAGACGCGGCGGGCGCACTAACGGCGTCCAGCGCGTGGGGCTTTGGTGGAAGACGAAGGTCAGCCACAGATGGCTGAACTCGTCCAGGCCGCGCACAGTGAGGGGATCGGCGAACGCTGGCGCAAGCGTTAGCGTCGCCCGTGCGGCACTGGCCAGCCCCGGTTGGCGCGGAATGCCGAACTTGTCTGGGTAGTCGCTGGCGATACGTCCGATAGGCGTGAGCGTAAACGTGTCCGAGGTCTCGGCAGCGGGGAAGTCGCAATCGATCATCATGGTATTATGCCCAATGCGCGCCCGTGCGGCGAGACATGCCATTTTCAGGAGGCAACGGTGACCGAACGAATCGTCTATCGCGAGGCTACGCCGCGTGATGCCGCTGATCAGGCGGAAGTGTTTCACCATGCCGTGATGCAGGGTGCCGCCGGTTATTACACGCTGGCGCAACGCGAGGCGTGGACCATGGCCCTACCGCGCGATGCCGAGGCCTGGGCGGCGCGCCAGGTGCTCTATCCTACGCTGGTGGCGGTCTGCGACGGACGCTGCGTGGGATTCTGCGAGATCGACCCCGGCGAAGGGCGTATCGAAACGCTTTACGTGTGGCCCGCGCTGGCCAGGCGGGGCGTGGGTGGTCGCTTGCTGGAGCTCGCCGAAGGCGAGATGTACCAGCGCGGCGTGATGTGCATGCGGATCGAGGCCAGCCTGGTGCTGGCGGAGGCCCTGGTACGTCGCGATTGGGCGCACCAGGGCGAGGCCTGGGTGGAGCGAGGTGGCGAGCGTCTACCCCGCGTCAGGCTCAGCAAGGCGCTCTAGGTTTTTGTTAAAAGCCGGCGTGTCTTTTGAAAAGTCGGCATGTCGCTGCGGTTACGCCATGCTGTCGACGATGCCGCCTTCCACTCGCAAGGGGGCGCCGGTGGTGGCGCTGGCTTGCGGTGATACCGCGTAGACGCACATGTTGGCGACTTCCTCGGGCGTGGCGAGACGGCCGATGATCGAGCTGGGCCGATTCTCCTTGACGAAACGCGCTTCCATTTCCTCCTGGGAAACGCCTTCCTGATCTGCTATCTGGGCGATCATGCCGACCACGCCTTCGGAGCGCGTCGGCCCGGGCAGCACCGCGTTGACGGTGACGCCGGTACCGGCCAGCACCTTGGCGAGCCCGCGCGAGATCGACTGCACGGCGGACTTGGTCATGCCGTAGTGAACCATTTCGGAAGGAATATTCAGCGCCGATTCGCTGGACAGGAACTGGATGCGTCCCCAGCCGCGCGATTTCATGCCTTGAGCGTAATGGCGCGATAGCCGCACGCCACTCATGATATTGACCTGGAAGAACTGCTCCCAGGTTTCGTCATCGGTCTCGAAGAAGTCCTGCGGGCCGAAGAGCCCCACGTTGTTGATCAGAATATCGGTATCCGCGCGTGCGTCGATCAGCGTCTGACAGCCTTCGGCGCTACCCAAATCGGCGGCGACGCCGGACACCCGCGCGCCCGAGACCGCCGCTTTCAGGTCGCTCACCGCTGCGTCGACCCGCGCTTGGGTGCGGCCGGTGAGCGTGACCTCGGCACCGGCTTCGGCCAACCCCTGGGCGATGGCGAAGCCGATACCGGCGGTAGAGCCGGTGACGATGGCGGATTTGCCGCTGAGATCGATCTGCATGGTGCGTCTCCTTGTAGCGCCTCGTGTGTCTAGGTGGCTCTTCGTGTCGTGATGACACGACCATGAGCCTGCAAACAAGTGAGTCGGGGCGTAGACGACAAAACTCAACCTCTTTTCATAATTCGTCGTCACATTGCTGAAAGACCCGATACCTCCCCTCCTCGTATACTCAATGGCAACCTACCGTATTCGTTGACCCACCCAGGAGGACCGACACGATGTCCCAGTCACCGACCCGCGACGATTTCGACCGCTACATGGTGCCCAACTATTCCCCGCAGCGGACGATTCCGGTGCGCGGCGAAGGCAGCCGTCTGTGGGATCAGGACGGGCGCGAATACATCGATTTCGCCGGCGGGATCGCGGTCAACGCGCTGGGGCATTGTCATCCCGCGCTGGTATCGGCGCTCAAGGCGCAGGCCGACACGCTCTGGCATCTGTCCAACGTCTACACCAACGAGCCGGCGCTGGCCCTGGCCAAGTCGCTCGTCGAGCGCACCTTCGCCGACAAGGCGTACTTCTGTTCGTCCGGCGGTGAAGCCAACGAGGCGGCCTTTAAACTGGCTCGGCGCTGGGCGTACGACAATGTCGGTGCGCACAAGGACAAGATCGTCTCCTTCCGCCAGTCGTTCCACGGTCGCACCCTGTTTACGGTCAGCGTCGGTGGCCAGCCCAAGTATTCCGAAGGCTTCGGGCCGATCCCCGGGCGTATCGAACATGCCGTGTACAACGACCTCGACAGCGTCCGCGCGCTGATCGACGACGAGACCTGCGCCGTGGTGGTCGAGCCGATGCAAGGCGAGGGCGGCGTGGTGCCGGCCGATCCCGACTTCCTGAGCGGTCTGCGCATGCTATGCGATGAGCATCAGGCGCTGCTGGTATTCGACGAAGTACAATCGGGTGTGGGCCGCAGCGGGCATCTCTATGCATACATGCATTACGGCGTGACGCCCGACATCCTGACCAGTGCCAAGGCATTGGGTGGTGGTTTCCCGGTCGGTGCCATGTTGACCACCGATCGTGTGGCACCGTCGTTGGCGGTGGGCACCCATGGTTCTACTTACGGTGGCAACCCGTTGGCCTGCGCGGTGGCGCTGGCGGCAGTGGAAACCATCGATACCGCCGAGGTGCTGGAAGGCGTCATGCATCGCCATGCGCTATTCAAGGAGCACCTCGAGGCAATCAATCGCGAATACGGCATCTTCAAGGAAGTGCGCGGCCTGGGTCTGTTGCTCGGGGCCGAGATGGCGCCGGCCTACGAAGGGCGCGCCAAGGAAATCCTGCCGCTGGCCATGGAAGAAGGGCTGATGGCGCTGGTCGCTGGACCCAACGTGCTGCGGATGGCGCCGTCGCTGGTGATCTCCGAGGCGGAGGTTCGTGAAGGGATGGCCCGCCTGGAACGCGCCGTGGCGCGACTCGTGCAGGACGCATGAATCCGAAACCAAGAGACATTGCCATGCTTGTCGTTCGCCCCGTTCAACCCCGCGACTTGCCGGCACTGGAGCGCTTGGCGGGCAGTGCCACGCCGCGCCTGACCAATCTGCCGGCGCATCGCGACCGCCTCGAGGAGCGTATTGCACGCTCGACGCGGGCCTTGGCACGTGAGGTCGATTTTCCCGACGACGAGGCCTATACCTTCGTGCTCGAGGATCTCGAGCTTGACGAAGTAGTGGGGACCGCCAGCATTCGTGCCCAGGCGGGCGCCATGGATGCCTACTACACCTACCGTCAGGAAACGCTGATCCACGCCTCGCAGCAACTCAACGTGCGCCGCGAGGTGCAGACCCTGTCGCTGTCGCACGAGACCTCCGAGACCACGCTGCTGTGTGCGCTGTCGCTGGACGCCCGTTACAAGGGGACCAGCGCCGAGAGCCTGTTGCGGCGCGCGCGGTTGATGTTCATCGCGCAGTATCCCGAGCGCTTCGCGTCGATTCTGGCCGTGGCCTTTCCGGGCTATCTCGATGCCGAGGGAGAATCGCCGTTCTGGAATAGCGTCGGGCGGCACTTTTTCGCGCGTGGCTTTCAGGAGATCAACCTGCTGGCCGGGGTACGCTCGAAGAGTTTCATCGCCGAGGTGATGCCGCAATTCCCGCTCTACTTGCCCTTGCTTACGCCCCAGGCGCGTGCCGCCATCGGCCGTGAGCATCCCGATCATGAGAGGGCGCTTGAGGAAATGCTCGGCGAAGGCTTCGTGCGCTCGCGGCACGTGGATATCTTCGATGGTGGGCCCGTGGTGCGCGGCGAGCGCGATCGTCTGCAGAGCGTGCGCCAGGCCAGTTGGCATCCGGTACGTGTGCGTCCCGGTAACGTGCTGCCGGATGCCGAGCCGGCGTTGATCGCCAATCAGCAACTGGGCGGCTTTCGCTGCCTGGTGGCGCGCTATGCGCTGTCGCCCACCGGGCAGTTGATGCTCACGCCCGAGCATGCCGAATTGCTGGGCGTTGAGGAAGGCCGCGCGGTCCTGGCTGCGCCATTGGCATTGCCCAACGTCCTGGATGAGTTCGACGAGGGAGACACCTGATGCGCATTCGACCCATCGAACGCCGCGATATCGACAGTCTGCAAGCGCTGGCTTGGCAGACCGGCGTGGGGTTCACCTCGTTGCCCGACAATCACGACTTCCTCGCCGCCAAGATCGAACACGCGGTCAGCGCCTTCGAGGAGCGCAGCGCCATCGACGACCGGCTGTATTTCTTCGTGCTCGAGGACGATACCAACGGCGAGTTGGCCGGATGCTGCGCCATCGAGGCACAGGTTGGCCACGACGTCCCATTTTACCACTATCGCCTGGGGACCCTGGCACATTCGTCGGTGCAGCTCGACTTGCATCGCACCATCGATACGCTGTTTCTCAGCTCCGATCATACCGGCGACGCCGAGGTCTGCTCGCTGTATCTGCGCCCCGAATACCGGCGCGATCGCAACGGCGCCTTGCTGTCCAAGGCCCGCTGGCTGTTCATCGCCGAGTTTCGCGACCGCTTCCCCGACAAGGTGCTCGCCGAAATGCGCGGGCGCTTCGATGAGAACGGCACCAGTGCCTTCTGGGAATGTCTGGGCAGTCACTTCTTTCCCATGAACTTCAACGAAGCCGACCGTCTGACCGGCCTCGGGCAGAAGAGCTTCATTGGCGAGCTGATGCCCAAGTTCCCGATTTACACGCCGTTTCTTTCCGAAGAAGCGCGGGCCTGTATCGGCGCGGTTCACGAACACACCCGCCCGGCGCTGGAAATGCTCAGGAAGGAAGGGCTGCGTTGGGAAGGCTACATCGACATCTTCGATGGCGGCCCCACGGTGGAGGCGTATATCGATGATGTAAGCGCGGTGCGCGACTCGGCGTCCTATCCCGTGGAAATCGTGGACGAAGCCGCCAGTGTCGAACGCCCGACCTGGTTGGTAGCGACGGCGAACATTAGCGACTTTCGGGCTGCCTGGGTCGGACGCGGGCCCAACGCGGACGGCGTGCTCACGCTCACCGGCGCCGAAGCCGAACGCTTGGCGGTGACCAGCGGCGATACGCTGCGGGTGCTGGAGACCTGAGCTACGGGCTACGGGCTACGAGCTACGAGCTACGAGCTACGAGCAAAGAGATTGTGAACTCTGTGCTTTGGTTGAGGCTTGCTTTCGCGGCTCGCGGCTCGCGGCTCGCGGCTCGCGGCTCGCGGCTCGCGGCTCGCGGCTTACCAATGAATCATCAGGAGCGACATATGCAAGCCAAACAGCAGTTGCTGATCGATGGCGCCTGGGTCGCGGGTGACGCAGCGCGTTTCGACAAGACCGATCCCGTCTCCGGCGAGACGCTATGGCGTGCCAGCGCGGCCAGCGCGACCCAGGTCGAAGCGGCGGTAGCCGGCGCACGGCGGGCGTTCCCCGCCTGGGCGCGTCAAAGCTTCGAGGAGCGTCAGGCCATGGTCGAGCGCTTCCGCGAGCGTCTGGAAGCCAATCGCGAGGCGCTGGCGACGAGCATCGCGCATGAAACCGGCAAGCCATTGTGGGAAGCGCGTACCGAGATCGGCGCGATGATCGGCAAGGTGGCAATCTCGATCACCGCCTATCACGAGCGTACCGGCGAACGCGCGCGGGATGTCGGCGGCAGCCGCGCGGTGTTGCGCCATCGCCCGCATGGCGTGCTGGCGGTATACGGTCCTTACAACTTCCCCGGGCATCTGCCCAACGGGCATATCGTCCCGGCGCTGTTGGCCGGTAATGCGGTGGTCTTCAAGCCCAGCGAGCAGACGCCGATGACCGCCGATCTGACGCTGCAATGCTGGCTCGAGGCGGGCCTGCCCGCCGGCGTGATCAATCTGGTGCAGGGCGCGGCCGAGGTCGGCCAGGCATTAGCCGGCAGCGCCGACATCGACGGCCTGCTGTTCACCGGCAGTGCCAAGATCGGCGGGCTTCTGCATCGCCAGTTCGGCGGCCAGGTCGACAAGATTCTGGCGCTGGAGCTGGGCGGGAACAACCCGCTGGTGGTCAAGGACGTGCCGGACCAAGAAGCGGCGGTATTGTCGATCCTGCAGTCGGCGTTCGCCTCCGGCGGCCAGCGTTGCACCTGCGCGCGACGCTTGATCGTGCCCCACGGCGCGGCGGGCGATGCGCTGCTCGAAGCGCTGGTGCGTGCCATTGGCGCGCTGCGCGTGGCGGGGCCATTCAGCGAACCGGCGCCGTTCTATGCGGGGCTGGCCAGCGTCGAGGCAGCGGATGGCCTGCTGGCAGCCCAGGACGATTTCGTCGCACGCGGCGGCCGGGTATTGAGCAGCATGCGACGCCTGGAAGAGGGCACCAGCCTGTTGTCGCCGGGTTTGATCGATGTCACCGGTTGCGAGGTGCCCGACGAGGAACACTTCGGACCGCTGCTCAAGGTGCATCGTTACCACGACTGGGACGAGGCCATTGCCCTGGCCAACGATACCCGTTATGGCCTGTCGGCGGGCCTGATCGGCGGTGGGCAAGCCGACTGGGACGACTTCCTGCTGCGCATCCGTGCCGGCATCGTCAACTGGAATCGCCAGACCACCGGCGCCTCCAGCGACGCTCCGTTTGGTGGCATCGGCGATAGCGGCAACCACCGCCCGAGTGCCTATTACGCTGCCGACTACTGTGCGTATCCGGTCGCCTCGATGGAAACCGAAACGCTCAGCCTGCCCGATACCTTGCCGCCGGGGGTGGTGCTATGAGCGAAGGTTCTATGAGTGAAGGTTCTATGAGTGAAGAGGTACGCGAGGTCAATTTCGACGGCCTGGTGGGACCGACCCACAACTACGCCGGACTGGCGCATGGCAACGTGGCCTCGATGCGCCACGGCGGCCTCACAGCCAACCCGCGTGAGGCGGCGTTGCAGGGGCTCGACAAGATGAAGTCGCTGATGGAGGCTGGCTACGCGCAAGGCGTGTTGCCGCCCCAGCAACGCCCCGACCTAGGGGCGCTGCGCGATCTTGGCTTCACCGGCGACGATGCGAACGTGCTGGCGCGAGCGGCCCAAGAAGCCCCACAACTGCTGCGCGCGGTGTGCTCGGCCTCGTCGATGTGGACGGCCAATGCGGCAACCGTGACGCCGAGCGCGGATGCCCCGGATGGCCGCGTTCATTTCACCGCCGCGAACCTGCAGTCGAGCTTTCATCGCTATCTCGAACCGCGCACCACCGCGCGCGTGTTGGCGGCGATGTTCCACGACGAGACGCACTTCGCGCACCATCCGGTGCTGCCGGCGACGCCGGCCTTCTCCGACGAGGGCGCGGCCAATCACACCCGGCTGTGCGCTGGGTCTGGAAATAATGGTCATGGCGAGCCCGGCGTGCACATGTTCGTCTACGGTCGCCAGGCCTTCGGTGGCGAGCACGGCCCCACGCGCTACCCCGCGCGCCAGACGTTAGAGGCGAGTCAGGCGATCGCACGTCAGCATGGCTTGAGCGACGCGCAGACGGTGTTCGCCCAGCAAAACCCCGAGGCCATCGACGCCGGTGTCTTCCATAACGACGTCATCGCCGTCGGCAATGGCCCGGTGCTTCTCTATCACGACATGGCGTTTAGAGATGAAGACGCCACGCTGGACGCATTGCGCGCGCGGATGTCGACGCCACTGATCCCTGTACGGGTGCCTAGCGAGGCGGTCAGCCTCGAGGATGCGGTGTCGACGTATCTGTTCAACTCGCAGTTGCTCTCCAACCCCGACGGCAGCATGACACTGGTCGTGCCCGGCGAGTGTCAGGAGAACGAGACCGTGTGGCGTACGATTCAGGACCTGCTGCTGGCGGGATACAACCCAATCAGCGAGGTACTGGTCAAGGACGTCAAGCAGAGCATGCGCAACGGCGGCGGCCCGGCGTGTCTGCGCCTGCGCGTCGCGCTCTCGTCAGCCGAACGTCAAGCGCTGGGTGGCCGGGTTTTGCTCGACGAGGCCCTGCATGGCGATCTCTCCGCCTGGGTCGAGCGGCATTATCGTGATCGGCTGACACCCGACGACCTTGCCGACCCGCAACTCGCTCAGGAATCGCTGACCGCCCTGGACGAACTGACGCAGCTACTGGGTATCGGCGCGGTGTATCCGTTTCAGTTGGGGTGAGATCATGCAGGCGATGCCAAATAGGGCTGAGTCTCGCTGACAGTGATCAGGAGCATGCTTGTGATCGAGAGTATCGCTATCGTCAGACTGCAGGCCGACTCGCCCCACGCCAGGACCGTGGCGGGTTGGACCCATGACGCCTGGGGGCATCTGCATCCCGATACTTCGGCCGAGGACTATTGCCGGGAATTTATCGCGCAGTGCGGCGAGGGTGGCGTTCCTTCGGTGTTCGTGGCAATGCACGAGGCGTCGCCGGTGGGCACGGCGAGCCTGGTCGCCGACGACATGAGCATCCGCCGCGAACTGACGCCCTGGCTTGCCTCGGTATTCGTGCCGCCCGGATGGCGCGGCTACGGTATCGCTTCGCGTCTGGTGCAACGGGTCGAGGCGGAAGCGCTGGCCCACGGCATCCGCCAATTCCATCTCTACACGCCCGATCAACAGGCGCTGTATCGCCGACTGGGATGGGAGGATCGCGAGGCGCTGACCTATCGTGGCGAGTCTGTGACCGTCATGAGCCGGCGGTTCAGCCTTCTTGCACCGTGACCAGCTTGGGCCGGCCGATCATCACCCCGGCGACGGTTTGCACGCTGAGCAGGCCCATCAGCAGCCACAGCGAGAGGCGCCAGTCGCCGGTGATGCCGTGCAGGGCGCCGAATACCAGCGGGCCGCCGGCGGCCATGAGATAGCCGAGGCTCTGGGCCATGCCGGAAAGCATGGCGGCGTGGTTGGCACGCCGGGTGCGCATGACGATCATGGTCAGAGCGAAGCTGAAACAGCCCCCCTGGCCGGCGCCGAGCAGGATCGCCCATAGCGTGGGCGACGCCGTGGGCGCCAGCCACAACCCTACCAGCCCCAGCGCGATCAACAGGCAAAGCCCCAGCACCAGTAGGCTATGGTGATGCAGGCGTGCAGCGAGACGCGCGATCACGTAACTCGCGGGGATGGTGGTCAGGTTGATGACCGACAGCATGCCGCCCGCAGCGGCGTCCGGGACGCCGGCGGCCGAGGCCACGGAGGGTACCCAGGTCTGCAGGGTGTAGAAGCCCAGCGATTGCATGCCCATGAATAGCGTCAAGGTCCAGGCGGTGCGGCTCTTGAACAGCCGCGTGATGCGCGTCGATTGGCCGTCGTCGCTTGCCTTGGGCCGCCGCCAGGCCATCCAGATCCATAGTGCTGTGGTGGCCACGCCGACGCCCGCCCACAGCAGGATGGGCACCGACCAGGAGCCGCTGAGGTTCATCAACGGTACGGCGGTCCCCGCGCCGAGAGTAGCACCGATTCCCATCACCACCGTGTAGAGCCCCATGGTCTGGCCGATGCGCTCGGGGCGGTCGCGCTTGACCAGGCTGGGCATGAAGACGTTGCCGAAGGCGATGCCAAGGCCGGCGAAGAAGGTCCCGACGAGCATTACCGGCAGGCTTTCGATGCCACGTAGCAGTCCACCCAGCGCGATGGCGCCGAGTGCCAGAGCGATGGCGCGGTCCAGCCCCAGGCGTGCGGCGACGCCGGGCGCCAGCGGCGAGAGCACGCCGAAGCACAGGATCATGCCGGTGGTGAACAAACTGGCGACGCCGGCGCCGATGGCCAGTGTCTGCATGATCGATTCGAGTACCGGCCCTACCACCACGATGGGTGCGCGCAAATTGATGGCCGCCAGCGCGAAGGCGACGAGCCATAGCGCAGCAGGCATGGAAGCGGCTGGGGAAGCGGAACGCGCAGACATGGACAAAGCCTTCCTCTCGAACGGGCGCGCTATCTTAGCATCTCGTTGAAAAGCTTGCCGTGGGCTGAAAGGTGAAAAGCGCAGGAGAACGAGGTAGGCAAGAGAAGAGCAAGCCGACGCCGTGAGGCGCCGGCTCGGTGTGCCGAATCAGGCTTAGCGTTCAGGCGTTGGAAAAGTGCTCGCGCAGATGTGTGCGATAGGCGTCGACATGGCCTTCGATGTCGGGTGCCTTGATGACATCGTTGGCAATGTAAGTCGGCATGGCGTCCAGGCCAATGAATGCCTGTGACTTGTGGAACGGGAAGTAGACACCGTCGACGCCGCGCGCCTCGAAGAAGTTGCCGGCTTCGTCGAAGGCCTCGACGGGCGCGTTCCAGGTCAGCGAGAGCATATAGCGCCGCCCTTGCAGCAAGCCGCCGCTACCGTACTGAAGGCTGGGGTCCTTGCGTGAGCGACCGTCGCTGGCGTAGAGCGATCCGTGGCCGGCGGTGAAGACCTCGTCGATATAGCGCTTGACCGTCCAAGGCGTGCCCATCCACCAGCCGGGCATCTGATAGACGATGACATCGGCCCACAGGAATTTCTCGACTTCGGCGTCGGTATCGTAGCCGTCGTCGACGCGAGTCTCGCGGATCTCATGGCCCATTTCGGCGAGTTCGCCGCGTGCCACATCGTGCAGGGTGTCGTTGTAACGGCCGCCGGAATGGGCGAAGGCCTTGGCGCCGTTGATCAGCAGAAACTTCATGGTGTCTTTCCCACTTCGAGTGCAGGTGAATGCAAAAGGTGGGGCAGTCTGCCGAGTCGTGGTCTTGCGATAAAGATGCCTAATTGCAAAACATTCTTGCATTAAACGTAAAGATGGCTGCGCGCATGTTCCGACGTGATGGAATCAGAGTGTCAGACGGTCGACGAAGAAATCGAGGAACGCATTGATGCGGCCGTGGAGCGCCGTATTGCGGTAGTAAACCGCTTGAATGGGCTCGTGGCGCTCGTGGGTGGTGTGGTCGAGCACTACCGTCAGGCGTCCGGCCTGGCGAGCGCCACGCGTCAGGAAATCCGCTAGGCAAGCGATGCCCACGTCGGCTTCCGCCATTTGCAGCAACGCTTCGCCGCTGCTCGAGGCGAGGGTGGGCTGGATGGTACGGCCGTCGCCGATGGGCCAACGGTTGAGCTGGGTCAAATGCGTGAAGCCCAGTAGTACATGATGCGCCAGATCCTCGACATGGCGCGGCGTACCGTAGCGTTCCAGGTAGGCGGGACTCGCCACCAGGCGTCGCCGGCTATGGCCGAGCGGACGCGCATGCAGGGTGGAGTCTTCCAGGCGCCCGATACGAATGGCGACATCAGTGCGTTGTTCGATCAGGTCGATATTGGTCTCGTGGGTGGTCAATTCCAGGCGCATCTTGGGGTAGGCCGCATGGAATTCGGCGAGATGGGGCACGATCTGATGCAGCAGAAACGGCGTAGCGGCGTCGACGCGTAGGCGTCCGGCGGGCTCGCGACGGCGCACGGTGAGTGCTTCCTCGGCGGTTTCCAAGGTACCCAGCGCCTGGCGGGCCTGGGCGATGAATGCTTCGCCTTCCTCGGTAATGTCCAGGCGTCGTGTGGTGCGGTGCACGAGGGTCGTCTCGAGCCGCTTCTCCAGGCGCGAGACGGCCCGCGAGAGCCGCGCGGTGCTAGTGCTCAGGCGCTCGGCGGCGGCAGTGAAGCCACCGGCGTCGACCACGGCGAGCAGCGCTTCCAGATCGTCCCAGCGGCTTTTCATGCCACCTCGCGATGTGCAGGGGCAGCGACCGGGATGAGCATCTTTCGGCGCGGCGCGTTACAGCTTGGGGGCGTCGAAATCGGCCGGCTCATCGGTGTACACGCAAACGTTGGCGTCTTCGACATCGCCGTCTTCGGCTTCGACGTAGTCGGCGAAGAAGGCCTGCACTTCGCGGCGCTGGCAATGGGCTTCGAAGGAGGCACGGTCGGCCCAGATCTCGTGAAAGACGATGGGATAGCTGGTGCCATCGGCGAACGGGTTGTCGATCTTCCGGGTCACGGTGTACTGGATGCAGGCGTCTTCGCGATGCGCGTTGGGCTCGAGCGCCTGGAGTGCCTGGAAAACGCTTTCTTCCTTGCCGGGCTTGGGCTTGAACTGGGCAGTGCAATAGACCTTGCTGGACATGATGACCTCTCGAATGGATACGGATGAACGTGCAGACGATACCATCCTGGTGTCTGGTATCGGTAGCTGGAAGACGCATCGCGGGCTGTCCGGCATGGCGTCTTAATCCAAAGGCGTATTGAGCACGTCGGCGCAATTGCTTATCAAGAGGGTTCGAGTCACTGTCACGCGAGGTCGCCCCCATGCGCATCGTAAAACTGGATACTCTGCGCCATGCCCTCATCGTCTCCGCGATGGGCTCTGCCACCTTGCTGGTATCGGCGTTGAGCTACCAACTGCTGATCTGATGGCGATGGCGCTCTGGCCGCCAAACGATTACGCTCTGTCGGAAAAATGCCTGCGCTCACCCATACGGCGTTAAAAATCGACTCAAAATGCTCATTTACCCTGTGTAAACTCTGCTTTTTCGCCAATTTTTGCCTTGTCTGGCCATCGCTCGCCGATTTTTCAGACAGAGCTTAGGGTCTGGGCATTGTCCCGGGAGCTTTCGTCATGTCGCTGTCTTCTCGCATGCCCCATTGCCGCTGGGCGATGGCGGCGTTACTCATCTTGGCGCTGGTGTCGTGGCTCGGCGTCACGCACGACGTGGCGATGGCCACGCTGGATGATGCTCTCTCCACGGCGTTCAAGAGCTTTGCTCTGGCCAAGGCGCTCAATGCGGCGATTTCGGTGATGCAGAGCGTCACCGCCGACGCCATGGTCTTCCAGGTGCAGTTCGGCCAGGCGCTGGACCCCGCCAACGATCTCGTCGAACGTTTCTCGTGGATCATGTTCGCCTCCACGGCCTCGCTGGCCATGCAGAAGGTCTTGATCCAGATGGCAGGCCACGCGGTCATCAAGGCGCTTTTCTCGTTGAGTTGTCTGCTGCTTGCGGTGTCGCTCGTCTGGGAGCGTGGCGTCTGGCACGAATGGGCGCGGCGAGCGTTCCTGCTGATGGCGTTCTTGCGTTTCGCGGTGCTCATCGCGGCGTTGGGCAGTACCTGGATGGGCGATGCGCTGATCGGCGACCAGCGCGAGGGGCTTTACATGGCGCTGGACCAGGATCGCGTGGTGTTTCAGGACGTCGCCGAGACGCAGGCCGGCATGCGCGAAGAAGACGACGGCATGTGGCAGCAGCTCAAGGATAAATGGGAAAGCGCCGTGGGCCATCCGGTGCGCGATCTGCTGACACGTCTGGATAGCATGACCGAGAACGTGGTGGCCTTGTCGGCGATATTCATCGTTCAGACGATTCTGTTCCCGCTGGGTTTTCTCTACCTGAGCTGGCGCCTGCTCGGCACGCTGACGGCCCCGCTGGCAGGGCGCAATCTCGTTGCTCGCGGCGCCTGATCGCAGGTACCGCTTACCTAAGTTTAAAAGGACGAGCCCGGCTGGCGTAAAAAGTCCCGTTCTTCCGGCGTCGACTCTCGGCCGAGTACCGCATTGCGATGCGGATAACGGCCAAAGCGCTCGATAATCGCCCAATGGCGCCGCTCGAAGTCCAGGTTGCGCTCCAGGCCCGGCTGATCGAAAAGCCGCAGGGCCTCCTGGTGGATCACGGGCGACTCGCTGTGCATATACGGCATATACACAAATGCGCGCTGTTCCGGTGGCAGCGTTTCATCGTCCCCACGCGCGACCAGGCGCTGGGCGAGGCTCAGTGCTAGTGGGTCCTGGGCGAAGGCCTGGGCCTGATCGCGATAGATATTGCGCGAGAACTGATCGAGCAGCAGTATTTCCGCCAAGGCGCCGCGGCTACTTTGCCGCCAGGCGTAAAGCTCGCAGCGACACGCCGCGGCGTGCAGTGCCCCGAAGCGCTCGGTGAGTACCTGATCGAACGACGTGCTCTTGTTGAACCACTGTTTGGGGCCCGCCTCCACGAACCAGAAGTCCAGTACTTGCCGCGCCTGTTCCACATCTTGCGTCATGGCTCATCTCCATTGATTGATGTACGTGCGCTCGAGCTCGAGTAACCAGGCCTTGCGCTCGAGCCCGCCAGCATAGCCGGTGAGCGTACCATCACGCCCGATCACGCGGTGACAAGGCACGACGATGGGCAACGGATTGCGCCCGTTGGCGGCGCCGACCGCGCGCATTGCCTTGAGGTTGTCGATGTCCCGGGCGATTTCCGCGTAGCTGCGCGTTTCCCCGAAAGGAATGCGTGCCAGCGCTTCCCATACGCGTTGCTGAAAGGGCGTGCCTTGAGGATCGAGCGGCACGTCGAAGTCGCGCAATTCTCCCTTGAGATAGGCGCTTAGTTGCTTGCGGCAGGCCTCGGTGAGCGACGAGGGTGCCGTCGGTGTCTCGGTGCTTTCGACGAAGGTGATCTCGCGAATTCCGTGCTCACTGGCGAGGATGCGTAGCGTGCCCAGCGGCGAGGTCGATTCGGGCGTGACGTAATCGATAGCGTAAGCGGGGGATGCCATATCAGCGACTCCAGAGTTGCAGGGTAAGATAACTGCGCCCATCGAAGCGAGCATCCCGCGATAGACGGGCTATGCGGCAGCGGTCGGGATCGAGCATGACGAGATTCCTTGAGCGGAGTAACGCTACCAGTGTAACGCGCTGGCGGTACCGGACTCGCCAGATTCGGTAGTGATATGCGCGGCGGTGGTCTCGCGGAAAATACTTAGCTTGCTATAATGCGTCCCTTTTGTGGAGCATTCTCTTGGCCCCGTCCCCTGCGCCTTCTCGACCGTCATCTCCCCGCATGCGCCGTGCCGGACTGTGGCTGGGCTTATTCGTGGCGTGCTGCGTGGCGAGTGGCGTGCTCAATTACTGGCACATGCCGGCGGGTGGCTTCATCGGCCCGATGTTGGTAGGGATCGCCTTTGGTATCGGCGGCAGCGGTCTGCGTCTGCCGAGACGCTGCTTCAAGCTCGGCCAGGGCACTATCGGCGTATTGATCGCGCACACCATGACCATGAGCGTGCTGATGACGATCCTCGATGGCTGGCTGGTGATGCTGCTGGCCACGGCCATTACGTTACTGCTCAGCCTATTGGTGGGGATCGTTCTGGTGCGTTACGGCGGTCTCCCTGGCAGCACGGCGGCCTGGGGCACTACACCCGGCGCGGCGGCGGCGATGGTGGCGATGGCCGAGGAGCGTGAAGATACCGACCCGCGGATCGTCGCGGCGATGCAATACGTGCGGGTGGTTTGCGTGGTGCTCGTGGGCGCCCTGGTGAGCCATTGGTTAGGTGTGAGCGATACGCCATCGCGTGGCGGGGGCGACTTTCCCGACGACTTGGCTGGAACGATCGATCTGCTAATCACCTTGGCGGTCGTCGGCGGTGGGGTCTGGTTGTGTGATCGCCGCTTGCCGGCGGGCGCCTTGCTGGGACCGATGCTCATCGGCACCGTGCTGCATCTCGGCGGCTGGGCGACGCTATCGATGCCCGCGCCCTTGCTGATGCTGGCGTACGGCTTCATCGGTGTCTATGTGGGATTGCGCTTCGACCGCGATGCACTGGCGACCGTGGCTCGTTCGCTGGGCAAGATGGTCATGGCCTCGATAGTGCTGATTGGGCTGTGTGCGCTTTCCGCGTTGCTGATGGTGGGGCTGATGAATACGAGTTTCATCACCGCCTACCTGGCGACTAGCCCTGGTGGACTCGACTCGATGACCATCATCGCCATCGACACGCATGCCGATGTTGGGCTAGTGGTGGCACTGCAGACGTTACGGCTTTTCACGGTAGTGCTGGTGGGGCCGGCGATGGCGCGCTTCATCGCGCGCTTCGCCCCGTCCGTGAAAGGTACGTCTTGAGCGTTTGCCTTAACGCAAAAGGGCGGCCCGAAGGCCGCCCCCATGGCGTCTAGCAACGGTTATCCAACGTCGTCTTACTTGGATCCCTTAGCGAAATACTTGTTGTAAATTTCCTGATAAGTGCCGTTGTCCTTCAGGGTTGCCAGCGCCTCGTTGAACTGGTCCGCCAGTTCTTGATCACGCTTGCGAAATGCCACGCCGAAGCCTTCGCCGAAGTACTTCTTGGGCTCGGTGATCATGTCGCCGACGACTTTATAATTGCCTTCATCGCTATCCAGCAGGGTGGACTTGCCTACCGGGAAGTCCAGGAAGGCGATGTCGACACGACCGGCATCCATGTCGAGAACAAGATCGTCGGCGGTGGAGTAACGGCTGATCTCGGCTGCGTCGCCGAACATGTCGGTGGCGTAGTTATCCTGCAGCGTGCCGCGCTGAACCCCGATGGTCTTGCCTTCGAGCGTCTTCTTGGCCGGGAAGTCGATGCCGCTGTCTTGCGGCGCAAACCAGGCGGAGGGCGGCTGGAAGTACGCATCGGAGAAGAGCACGGTCTTCTTGCGTGAATCGTTGATGGTCATCGAGGACATGATGGCATCGTACTTACGCGCCATCAGGCCCGGAATGATGCCGTCCCACGCTTGCACGACCCACTCGCACTTCCGGTCGATCTCTTCGCAGATGGCGTTGCCGAGCTCGATATCGAAGCCAGTGAGGTCACCGTCGGCCGTGCGGAATTCCATCGGCTCGTAAGGCACATCGACGCCGATACGCAAGGTATCCTGAGCGAAAGCGCTACCGGCCAGCAGGGCGCTACCGAGAAGGGTGATGGTTAGCAATTTTTTCATGGAAAGCTCTCTACGGAATTTGCAGTGTGTTGTTATGGAGCCGCCTCGTGAGCAGCCCTGAGTTTCACGTCTCGCAGCATATCGAAGCGCCGCTTTGATGCCTAGCGTCGCGTGGCTGGTTGAGGGGCAGGGTGTCAGCAGGTAGTTGCTGATCATCTTCTGCCAACGCCACGTCCCCCTCTGTGTTAACACCATAGGGTGACGGGGTTCATGGATCTGCTTTACAAATGAGGCAACGTCCGCCCGCAACTCAGACAGCGGCCGGATATCTTCATCGACGCGAACTCTTGCCATGAGAATTACCTGTGTTTGAATACAGGTGTGTAACGTTGGTGCTCATGGCGCTCCCTCCTATGCACTCATCATAGGCTAGAAGTGTCCACTAGAGTGGGGGAAGCCCAAGGAGTTATCGATGCGTGTCCACTAAACCGGGGGAAGTCCACGGTCAGGTGCAGCGCGTTGTTATGCAAATTGTTCTACGACTGTAGACAGACTTTGCGGTTTTTGGAACCGTGGTAGTGCACTAACGGCAAACCATAGTGCGGACACCGCCGATTAACCTCCCTCATCGGTTCCCTCACTTGCATCATGAAGCAGGTCATGAACCTGTTCAGCGATAGGGGTGGGAACCTGCCCATCCTTTCCGGCCTGACGCATCAGACGGTTATCCTTGAGCGCGATCGACATTGCCGCT
>NZ_JARANX010000110.1:0-1870 GCF_029889785.1 Chromohalobacter sp. 48-RD10
GGCCAAGGATCTCGCCGGCGCCGCGTGGGACTGGATGAAAGACAAGCTGTCATGGTCGCCCCTCGCGACCATCAGCAACGCCTGGGGCGGCATCACCGGCTGGTTCGGCAAGCTATGGGGTGGCATCAAAGACGCCGCCGCCTGGGCATGGGACAAGCTCAAGACCATCGTCAGCTTCTCCCCGCTGGGCCTGATCGTGAACAACTGGAATGCTGTCACTGAGGCAATCGGCAATCCCGTCGGCGCGGCCAAGGATCTCGCCGGCGCCGCGTGGGACTGGATGAAAGACAAGCTGTCATGGTCGCCCCTCGCGACCATCAGCAACGCCTGGGGCGGCATCACCGGCTGGTTCGGCAACCTGTGGGATGGCATCACTGCCACCGCCGAGAAGGCGCTGGATTGGATCGCCGGCAAGCTGGAGTGGGTCGGCGACGCGTTCAGCAAGGCCAAAAGCTGGCTGGGCTTTGGTGGTGATGGAGATGACGAGGAAGCGAGCCAGCGCCCCCGCGTGGGAGATTCGGCACGCCGCCCAGGGCTAGGAAGTAAAGACCGGCAAGCCGAGCGCCAGCAACGCGGCCGCGCCGTCGCCGCCAACGCACTGCCTCCGGCGCGTCCGTCTCTGGCTGGCGGCAACACCAACGCCGGCGAGCGCAAGCGCGAGGTGACCCAGCGGATTACCAACAACCTCACGCTGAACGTCTCCCGTCGCGAGGGAGAGGCAGACCAGTCCTACGCCGAGCGTATCGCCGAAATGGTGATGGAAAAGATCAACGAGAAACAGCAGGGGGCGCTCTACGATGGCTGATGTGATGATGAAGCTGGGCCGCTACAAATTCACGCTCGACACTGCCGCCTACCAGGAGTTTTCGCGGGCCACCGAATACCGCTGGGCGGCACAGTCCCGCGTTGGGCAGCACGATGCCCTGCAGTTCACCGGCTATGGCGAGGACGCCATCACCCTGAGCGGCCGCATTTACCCCGGCTGGAAAGGCGGGCCGGACCAGATCCGCGACATGCGCGACCAGGCCGGCGAGGGCGAACCGCTGATGATGGTCGATGGCAATGGCTATGTGCATGGGCGCTGGGTGATTCTCAACATCGAGGAACGGGGCGACACGTTCGCTCCTGGTGGCGTGCCACGTCGGCAACGCTTCACCCTGAAAATGAGGTACTACGACGATGGCGCTGACGTATCGAACGCATGACGGCGACACCGTCGATTGGATCGTGTGGCGCCGCTATGGCCGCATCAGCAACGGCTTGGTCGAGCGTGTGTTGCGCGAAAATCCCGGGCTCGCCGATGCCGGGCCAATATTGCCGGCGGGCATCCCGATCACGCTGCCCGAGGCTGACAAGCCCAGCACTCGCCGCCGTGTGAGGTTATGGGGATGACGCCGACCTTCCGTATTATTGCCAATGATGAAGACATTACCCGCCAGATCCGCGAACGTTTCGTCTCGCTCAAGATCACCGATGAAGCCGGTGCCGAAAGCGACAAGCTGACACTGGTGGTCAGCGACCACCTTCCACGCGAACCGCTGACGCTGCCCCCGACCGGCGCGGAGCTAGAAGCCTGCCTGGGCTACGACGATGAAGTCGTCAGCATTGGGCGCTACGTGGTCGACAGTCTTGAGCAGAGCTGGCCTCCCAATCAGCTGCGCATCGTCGCCCAGGCGATGCCGCTGGCAAAGAGCGACTCGGGCGAAGGCAGCACGCGCCTCATGCTGCAAACGAAGAAGACGCGCAGTTGGGATGCTGGCACGTTGCTGGGCGATATGGCGCGCTCGATTGCTGGCGAGCACGATCTCGACCCCGCCATACAGGACGCCATGGCATCGATCGCGCTGCCGCATGTCGATCAAACCAACGA
>NZ_JARANX010000111.1:0-1865 GCF_029889785.1 Chromohalobacter sp. 48-RD10
AGTTGGGACATGGCGTGGGCAGCGAGCCCGAGGCCGATATCGCGCCACCCGAGCAGACGTCGGATGAAGCCGAAAGTCCGGCTAGCGGGAATACGGTTGGCGAGGAAGCGTCGGAGGAGCAGGCGCAGGTGGCTCAGGACGCCGACGCCGATAGCGGCTGGCTGCGTGTCGTGCTTTTGAACGTATCCGACAAGGATCGTGAGCTTCTCGTCGAGGAACTCGGCAATCTGGGGACCGTGAAAGAGCAGCACGGAGATGCCGCACGTTATGAGGTGGTGCTGGAAAGTGCCTCCAGCCGCGACGATATCGAAGCTGTGATGTGCTTCATCGTCGAGCCTGAGCAACTCGATATTGCTGCGATCGCCGCACCGACCGAGACGGCGCAAGGAGAGGCCGAAGTTGCTTCGGCACCTGCTGTGTCTCAGGACGATGCACCGGCACCCGAGGCGCCGGCCCCTACCGAGCAGGCGGAGACCCCCGCAGAAAAAGCGCCGGCCCAGGCCGCGACCGACGACAAACCCGCGAATGCAGCGCCAGGAAACAAGGGCGGCGGTGCCAAGAAAAAGGCGGGTGGGGAATCGGCGACGATTCGCGTGCCGGTGGAAAAGGTCGATCAGATCATCAACCTCGTCGGTGAGCTGATCATTACCCAGTCCATGCTCGATCAAACCGCCAGCGAACTCGACGTGGCCTCGCATGGGCCGCTGGTCAATGGCATGAACCTGCTACAGCGCAACGCGCGTGACTTGCAGGAGTCGGTGATGTCGATCCGCATGGTGCCGATGGACTACGTGTTCAGCCGCTTTCCTCGCTTGGTGCGCGATCTTACCGGCAAGCTAGGCAAGGACATCGAGCTGGTCACGGAGGGCAAGTCCACCGAGCTCGACAAGAGCCTGACCGAGCGCATCATCGATCCTTTGACGCACCTCGTGCGCAATAGCCTCGACCATGGCATCGAGATGCCTGATGCGCGCGAGGCCGCCGGAAAACCGCGCACCGGCACACTGACGCTGTCCGCCCAACACCAGGGTGGCAACATCCTCATCGAAGTGAAGGACGATGGGGGCGGTCTCAACCGCGACAAGATCCTCGCCAAGGCGGCTCATAACGGACTGGCCGTTTCCGATAGCATGAGCGACGACGAGGTTTGGCAGCTTATCTTCGCGGCGGGATTTTCGACCGCCGATCAGGTCAGCGACGTCTCCGGACGCGGCGTGGGCATGGACGTTGTCAAGCGCAACATTCAGGCCATGGGCGGCCACGTCGAGATTCAGTCTTGGCCTGGGAAAGGCACCACGACCCGCGTGGTATTGCCGCTGACCCTGGCCATCCTCGATGGCATGTCGATCAAGAGTGGGCCGGAAATCTTCATCCTGCCGCTCTCGGCAGTGCTCGAGTCACTACAGCCCAGTAACGATGATATCTACTCAATGGCGGGCAACGACAAGTTGCTCAAGGTGCGCGACGAGTACCTACCGCTGATCGCCTTGCACGATATCCTGCACATCGACGGCTCCGAGCAAGACCCGACCCAATGTATCGCGGTCATCCTGCAGGCCGAAGGGCGGCGCTATGCCTTGTTGGTCGACGATCTCGTCGGTCAGCAACAAGTGGTGGTCAAGAACCTCGAAACCAACTACCGCAAGGTGCCGGCCATCTCGGCAGCGACGATTCTCGGGGATGGCAGCGTGGCGCTGATTCTCGACGTCGCCGATGTCAACCGCTTGCACCGTCAGCGTGCCAATTCCCCCAAGCACGCCGAACTAACCGCATCACGCCAGGAGGACGTAGTTTCATGAGTGACATGACCCAGGCCGCCGAAGCGGCTATCGATACGCAAAGCCAGGAATACCTGGTGTTCTCGC
>NZ_JARANX010000112.1:0-1841 GCF_029889785.1 Chromohalobacter sp. 48-RD10
AAAGAGCGCAGCAGCTACGTTGCGCATGTGATCCGACCACTCAGGGTCGCTGATGACCGCCCCTTCGTCGAGAAGCAGATAGGCCAAGTCCGGCCGATAGCGTTCGAGCCCTCCGGGTACCTGTTCGACCAGGTCCGCCATGCCTCGGCCGTGCTGACCAATTGCCGGTGAACGTGGCTATTGGCGCAACGCCCTATCGTGACGCCAAGGCGCTGCGGCGGGCTTTATGCAGCGTTTCCATCATGCAAACTTCAGGAAGCAAGCCTCAGGGAGCGGGCTTCGCCAGATCGCTGATCTTTTCAAGATCGTAGCGCTGCGCGGTCTCGGCGGTGACGACGAAGCCGTTCTTGTCTTGCGCAGGGGCTGGCTCGAAGCCCACCAGGTCGTGTTCAGGCAGCAAGGTAGACAGGGGTTGTCCGCTCGTGTCGGCGAGCGTGTTCAGCCAACCACCCAGACTGCCGGTATATTCCGGGAACAGATCGATCTCGCCACTTTCGAGCAGGGGCAGATAGGTGGCGCGGTTGCCGATTTCCTGGCGATGCCGGGTGGGGTATCCCGCCTGGTCGAGCGCCTGGCGATACATCTCCGCCAGGATGATGCTCTCGGCGAAGTTACCGGAGCCGACCACGATGGTGGGGCCCTCTTTTTTCGACGCACTCTCCGCAGGCGCGGACGCTCCATGTTCCTTAAGCCACTCCCGGGCGATGGTCTCCGCGTCCACCTCGTCGAGCGCGAAGCGTCGATTCATCTCGGTCAGCTCCGGAGTCGTCAAAGCGGCGCTGAGCGGATTGAGTACCTTGCCGAGCTCGGGGTAGGCGTCGCCGATGGACTGATGGGCCACCGGAATGACGTTCTCCGCCGGCTGGGCGTTACGGTCATCCTCCAGCAGGACGAAGCGGTCAGTGGCAAGATACCCATTGGTGGTGAAGAGCACGCCGATCTGAATGTTTCCGTTCAGGAGCGCCTCTCGCGTGCGCGGCCCCCCGGGGTCAGTGACCACGAAGTCGGCGAAGTGCAAACCGTACTCTTCCTCAAGCGCGGGCAAGCAGTACGGCTCATGGGGACACTCCTTGCCGGAGCCGAACACGAACTGGCTAGCGATGGTCTCCGGCCCGCGCTTGCTGGCCGACTCTTCCTGCTCGGCCTCACTGGCCGACAAGGATGGCGCTGCCAGAAACAAAGCGGCCAAGGCCGTGCTGAACATCAGGGAGCTGCGTCCGGTCGGTAGCTGGTTGCTCAATTCGATCACCCCATAATATTGAAGTTGTAAGTCAGATTTTTAGGCATCGTCGAAGCGCCGAGCCCCATTGCAGGTATCGGCGTTCGACACAAAATGTACACACACCCTATATAGCTATCGCTGTCGTTACAAAACCTGGACGACGTACATCGCCTCGCGCACAACAAAAACGGCCTCATAAGAGGCCGTCATTAAACATCAGTTCATGGTCAATTAAACGAGGGGGTCGGAGCGCAGCTGGCTCACTTCCTCGATGGCCAGACCCGTAATCTCCGCAATCATCTGATCTTCCAGCTCGGTGCGAGCGATCAGGTTGCGAGCGGTATTACGTTTATCTTCCAAAGCGCATTGCTCAGCTTTTTGACGTCCTTCCTGAAGCCCTTCCTGACGACCTTCTTGCCGCTCTTTCTAGGCCCAGGTCTGTAAGTTTTCTGCCAACATGTCTTTATCCTCCACCAAACTGTTGAGCCGATCCAGGTTGACCTCCGCCCCGAGTCGTTGAAGGTGGCGCTTCAACCAGCGGGTGATGATCGCGTCGGTACGGTCCTTGTTCGGATCAGCCTGGATGATCGCCACGACCCTGTCCACGGCTTGCTGGAGG
>NZ_JARANX010000113.1:0-1803 GCF_029889785.1 Chromohalobacter sp. 48-RD10
CCGGTCCTGCCCGTCGACGCTAAGGAGGCCTTCCATGACGCGCTCATCCCCCACCGTAGTCGGCGATATCATGATCGGCGATGGCTACCGAGTCACCGCCAACACTTCGATTTCGGTCCTTGCTGACGGTCTGGCTCGCCACCGATTGCCCGGTGCACCAGTCGTCGATGCACAAGACCGCCTGATCGGCTTCATCTCGGAACAGGATGTCCTGGGCCAGTTGCTCGATAGCGCCTATCACTGCGGCCAACCCTCATTGGTCGGCGAGCTGATGCGAGAAGTTGTGCTGACCGTAACGCCTGAAAAGAGCATCGTCGACCTGGCCGAATCCATGCGTGGCGAACGCCCCAAGGTATATCCCGTCGTCGATGACGGACACGTCATCGGCCTGGTAACTCGTCGCGAGGTTCTCGGCGCCTTGTTGACCATGCGCAACCGCTGCTGAGGCCGACGACAGCGCATAAAAAACCGCCGTACAAAGGGCACGGCGGTCAATCGAGAACAGTAAGCTCAAAACGCATTTCCTAGCGACTGCCTGGAATCACGTTTCTTGCATTAACTCAGACCATATTGCGGGCAAAAGTTCCCTCGCCTCGCGCATTTTTTATCGAGCGCTGCCATGATCAGGCTTGCCAAGGCCTGGCTCGCTTGATTAACATCCCCAGCGTTGAGCGGGCATAGCTCAGTTGGTAGAGCATCAGCTTCCCAAGCTGAGGGTCGCGAGTTCGAGCCTCGTTGCCCGCTCCACTCCTTCTTCGTAAACTCAGGCAGACCTCAGGGTCGCGAGCTGGTGCGCCAGCCCGGTCGCGCCTCGTTGCCCGCTCCACTCCTTCTTCGTAAACTCAGGCAGACCTCAGGGTCGCGAGCTGGTGCGCCAGCCCGGTCGAGCCTCGTTGCCCGCTCCACTCCTTCCTTGCGATTTCATCACGCCAGAAGAGTCACTGCGTCGTGCCGCGATCGCATGCTAGACTCGAGACTTCGCATTCGTTTCGGCCTCTCAACGCATCATGCTACTTTTTTTACTGGTTTTCGCCGTCTGTCTGACGATCCTGGTCGGTACCGTGGCGATGCTGATGCTCAGCCGTACGCCCCGCTACCGAACCGAGCCCGAGCACCTGCTAACGCTGTTCGACAAAACGCTGGACAAGCGCACCAGCGTGGCCGAGTGGCATACGCTGGTCGATTATCCGATTCGCCACGATGCCTATCTCGAAAGCATTCGCCGCCGCGCGCAGCATGTGATGGAGGAGCATGGTAGACCCTGGCAAGTCGCACAGGGAGGCTGCATGCTATCGCGTGCCGGGCGCGATGAACTCGAGGCAATACGCGACCATTTGCGCGCGCGCCTGGCACTGCAAAAGCCTGAACTGGAGGCCTGATAATTGCGCCTCACGCGCCATCGGCGTGTATGGTAAGCTCACTGCGAAGCTCAGGAGGGTCACCATGAGCAGCAGTATTCGTCTGACGCCGCTCGACAACACCGTCAAGCATCACGGTCATGCCTTCCACCAGATCGTTATCGGCCTGGCCGGCCATGCCGAATTCGAGATCGAGGGGCTGGGCGGTTCCATCGCTCCCTTGTCGGGTTGCATCGTCCCGATCAATCACGTGCATTATTATGAAGGTATCGGTGACAACCGTCAGTTGATCCTCGATCTTCCGGATGACTCGCCCTCGCTGACCGGAAGCCACCGCGAACTGGCCAGCCTGTTCGATGCGCCACGCTATTTCACGCTCGACGACCCCCTGCGCAATTATCTCAACTTTGTGGTGCAGGAAATGTCGCAGCCGCGCCATGCCGAC
>NZ_JARANX010000114.1:0-1790 GCF_029889785.1 Chromohalobacter sp. 48-RD10
TGGGAGCCAACCGGAGCTGTGCCGCTCAACCCAGGAAAGTGCCAGGAAATCAAGCGTAACCAATGCGCGGCTTAGAACAAACTTTTTGGACAACTGGGTTGAAAACTACCGTTATCCATCTATGCCTTCTCATGGTTAATTAGTTTCGATCTTTCACGTTCGGCAGAGTCCGTTTTCATCCTGTGTTTCGTGATCGCTTGGTGTACGGAGCCGGAGCCGTCGGACAAGTGGCACAGGGTATTCCTGCTGCTAGTGGCGTTCGTCGTGCTGCAGGTGGGCGTATATTTCTTTGCGGTAGAGCGTTTTCCAGATTTTGCCGATGAGCAGGTAAAGGCCGCCAGGCACTTCAGCAAGCTGTTCCTATGCATTGCAGTGGCCTGGTGGTTACGAGGCTCCATACGGGCGGCCAAGTATCTGTTGACGGTCTTTCTGGTTGGCTTCCTCGTTTCTTTGGCGCTTAATTCCAACACTGGAGAGTGGCTGGCGGCCATCGCGGGGCGCCGAGCGAATTTCGGCTACACGAACGCCCAACACACCGCTTTCTTTATGGGCCTCGTATTGATCGTGGGCGGCAGTTGGCTTGCACGGTGTCTACAACGGCCCGGCCGAGGTGTCGAGTGGGTGGCAGCGCTGAGTTTGACGGTACTTGGCTTGGTGGGGATCGCCGTGACCCAGACGCGGTCGGCCTTGTTGGCAATGGCTATTGTGATGGCGGGTTTGCTCGTCGTGGGCTTGGTATCTCTATTCAGGCGGCGGCACTACAAGGCGTTAAGCACCAAGGGCGTGGTGGTCTTTATCGCTGTGGCTAGTGTGCTGACGGTGCTTGGGTACTCGTTGGCACCGGTCCTCGAGAAACGGTTCCACGCCTCGCAAGCGACAATACAATCGCTCAAGACAGGGGGCATCGCCGATATAGGCTACACCAGCGTTGGCATCCGTCTCCATACCTGGGTATATGCATTGGACAGGATATCCGAACGCCCCTTGACGGGTTGGGGCGCGGAGAGCCGCAAACCGTTGTTTGACGAAGGCCCCTTCCCGGACCGGGTGAAACAACGCTTTGGGCATTTCCATAATTCCTATCTGGAAATCCTACTGGCGTATGGTGCCCTGGGGATGTTGGCGTTGGTGATTCTCACCTGGATGATCCTCAAGGGGACCGTTCGACTGCTTCGTCCTGGGCAGCGCTATTGGGGCGTGGGGCTATTATCGGCCTGGGCATTCTTTTTCATCATCAACGCGTTCGAGTCATACCTGATCTTCAATTCCGGCATGTACTTCTACATCATCGTCGGCGGTGTGGGGATGTCTTACTACCTGTTCGGTGAGCACAATGGAAAAGAGGTGATGTCGAAATGAATGTGGTGCTGTGTGCCGATGAGGGCTATGCGCGCTTTGGTGCCGTCGTCATGGCGTCGGCCATTGCCAACGCTTCCCGCCCCGAGCGGCTGCGTTTTTTCGTGCTCACCCCGGGGCTGGAAGAAGACACTGCGGAACGCTTGCGTAAGGTGGTGGAAAAGGGTGGTGCTGCCCTGCATATCATCGACGTCGATGTGCAGGCGCTACAGGGGCTTCAGGCTGGCCGTTTCGGTATCGCAGCTTTGCTGCCCTTATTGATGCATCGTTATCTGCCGGTGGATTGTGAGCGTGTCATCTATCTGGATTGTGACGTGCTGGTACCCCTCTCTGCCAGCCTAGTTGTCCAGATGGCGATTTCGCCTGAATCCCACTCAGAGAGGGTGGTATGAGAGCTTCCATGCCAAGGTACTCCGAAGAACGTAAGGCCGCAG
>NZ_JARANX010000115.1:0-1788 GCF_029889785.1 Chromohalobacter sp. 48-RD10
CTGTAACCGTCAGCGACGCCGACGACAACGAACTTGGCTCGGCCACCGCGGGCGACGATGGCAGCTTTAGCGTGCCGCTCGATCCGGCACTCACCAACGGCGAAGAAATTAACGTCGTCGCCACCGACGAGGCCGACAACACCTCCGATCCGGCCAATGTCACGGCACCAGATAATACTGAGCCAGATGCGCCAGCCATCGACAGCGCTACGGACGACGTCGATCCGACCGGTGCACTGACCGATGGCGATGCCACTAATGACAGCACACCGACGCTAACCGGTATTGCCAAGGCCGGCAGTACAGTCACGATTTTCGCCAACGGCCATGAGATTGGTACAGCCAATAGCAGCGGCCAAGGCAACTGGTCATTCACGACCGTCGACCTCGACGACGGCGATTACACTTTCACCGTTACCGCCACGGACTCCGCTGGCAACGTCTCCAGCGAAAGTAATGGCTATGCGCTGACGATCGACACCTCGGCACCGGGTTCACCGACCCTTGATCCCAGCGATGGTAGCCTGCTGATCGGCACCGCCGAACCCGGCAGCACGATCACCCTGACCGATGGTGACGGTAACGCCATCGGCCAGAGCACGACTGACGACAACGGCAACTGGTCATTCCAGCCGGACGCACCTTTGGCCGATGGCACCGGGGTCAATGCAACGGCAACCGACGCCGCGGGCAATGTCGGCGAGCCCGGCAGCATCATCATCGACGGCGATCTGAACGACACCACGCCCCCTGACACGCCAAACATCACGATAGGCAATGACGATACCGCACCGCAGACCGGCGATCTCGACAGCGGCGACAGCACCAACGACACGATACCGATCCTCTCGGGTCAAGCCGAAGCGCGCAGCATCGTCACGATCTATGCCGGCGAGAACGAACTCGGCACCACCATCGCCGATGCCGCAGGAGAGTGGTCGTTCACGCCAGAGGCACTCGACGACGGCGACTACGACTTCACCGCTACCGCCACCGACAGCGCCGGCAATGTGTCGGACGCCAGTGACCCATTCACCCTGACCGTCGACACCCAGCCTCCCGCGGCTCCCGTGGTCAACTCAACCAATGGAGAAATCCTCACCGGGAATGCCGAACCGGGCAGCAGCGTCACGCTGACGGACGACCAGGGCGACACCATCGCGACCATCGAGGCAGATCGCAACGGCAACTGGTCCTATGCACCGGAAACCCCGCTGGAAGATGAAAGCACCTTCACCGCTGTTGCCAGGGACGCCGCTGGCAATGCCAGCGAGCCGGGCAGCGCAATCGTCGATACCAATCTGGAGGATACCCTGCCGCCTTCCGCTCCGGTCATCATCACCTCTATTGATGCGATCGAGCCGGTGACCGGCAATATCGACAACGGCGGCACAACCAACGATCCGACCCCCACGCTGCAGGGTACTGCCGAAGCCACCAACATGGTTCAGGTATGGTTGGACGACTCTACGCTCGGCGAAACGCAAGCCGACAACTTCGGTAGTTGGAACTTCAAGATCGATGCACAATTGCTGGAAGGTACCACCACGTTTCGTGCGACCTCTACCGACCCCGAAGGCCAGGTTTCGGATCCCAGCAACACCTACGCTCTCAATGTCGACACGACACCACCGGACGAGCCGACAGCAACCGTTGCCGAGGATGGCACTGCCGTCAGCGGCACAGCCGAGCCTGGCTCGACGGTCACCGTGACCGACGAGAACGATAATACACTAGGCCGCGATACTGCCGACGACGACGGCAGCTACAGCGTGCCGCTGGATCCGG
>NZ_JARANX010000116.1:0-1767 GCF_029889785.1 Chromohalobacter sp. 48-RD10
GGAATGAGCGTGCTTCTAGGGTGTCAGTTTCTCGGCGAAATCCTGGTGCATGGGCTCCAGCTTCCCGTACCGGGACCAGTCGTGGGTATGGTGGTGTTGTTGGTCGGGCTGATGATCAATGGACGTGTGCCTGCGGGGCTGCGCACGAGTGGTGAAGGGCTGTTGCGTTACTTGACGCTTCTCTTCGTGCCTGCGGGGGTTGGCATCATGGTGCATTTCGATCTTATCAAGGCGGAATTCTGGCCCATCATCGTAACGCTCGTGGTGTCGACCGCCTTGACCTTGGCTGTCACGGCAAAAGTGATGTCGTGGTTGATGCGCTCGGTACCCAAAGACCCGCGTGACGAATGGCGGGAGAAGCGTCCATGAGCATGCCCGTACTCGATCAGCTTTGGGTGTACCTCTCTGCCAGTCCATTATTGCATCTTCTGGTGACGTTTCTGGCCTTCATGGGGGCGAGTTACCTCAATCGTCTTTTAGGGGGGACGCCTTTTCTGCACCCGGTCGTGCTCACCATCGTTCTGATCATTGCCTTTCTGACACTGACGGATACCGATTATGCGACGTACTTCGAGGGTGCTCAGTTCATCCATTTCCTCCTGGGGCCCGCGACCGTTGCCTTGGCGATTCCCTTGTATGACTATCGAGAACGTGTCAGGCGTATGTTGGTGCCGATATTACTTAGCTGCGTCGCGGGAATCGTGACGGCGGTGACGTCAGCGGTGGGGGTCGCGATGCTCATGGGGGCTAGTCGCGAAACCGTGCTGACACTGTCACCCAAGTCGGTGACATCACCCATCGCGATGGGGATCGTCGAGAAACTGGGCGGCATTCCGTCGCTGGCGGCGGGGATGGTGTTGATAACGGGGTCCCTTGGATGTGCCTTGGGACCTGTCATCTTCCGCCTGGTCAGGGTGCGCGATCCCAGTGTTCAAGGCTTTACCATGGGCTTGGCAGCGCATGGGTTCGGAACGGCCTATTCCTTTTCTTCGATCGGTGCTGCGGCAGGAGCCTTTGCGGGACTAGCGATGGGGCTGACGGGGCTTCTGACGGCCTTCATCCTGCCGCCTTTGGTGCATCTGTTCGGTATTTGATTATTTATACCGTTATCTTGTGAGTTTCATTCAAAGCTAGAAAGCTGAAACCGGTATGGCAACGCTTCATGGAGCGTTGCCATACGTTGATATTACAAAACGTCTTGATCGTTTATGTCATGCGCGGTTCACGCCCATAGAACGCGTAGCAGGGACACGGTGATCAGCGTGATCAGGAGGGTGCCGACAATGTTAAGCAGTAGTCCGGCGCGGATCATCGTTTGAATCTTCATATGCCCCGTCGCGAACACGATAGCATTGGGTGGGGTCGCAACCGGCATCATGAAAGCACAGCTTGCGGCAATGGCGGCAGGGACCGTGAACACCAGCGGGTCCATGTCCAACGAGATGGCGAGTGCACCGAGAAGTGGCAGGAAGGCGGCTGCCGTGGCCGTGTTGGAGGTCACTTCGGTGAGGAAGATGATAACCAATACGATGATGCCCACCAGCATCAACAACGGGAACACGCTGAAGATCGAAAGTTGTTGAGCGATCCACTCGGCCAGGCCGGAGCTCTTGATCATCCCTGCTAATGCTAGTCCGCCGCCGAAGAGAAGCAGGACACCCCAAGGAAGCTCCTTGGCGCTGTCCCAGTCGAGCAGCGCGCCGCGTGCCTTGTCTCCACTAGGGACGAGAAACAGCCCGATACCGGCGGCCAGAGCAATGGTGGTGT
>NZ_JARANX010000117.1:0-1723 GCF_029889785.1 Chromohalobacter sp. 48-RD10
AGCTGATTAAAAAATAGGCAATATCGCTGGTGGAAATATGCTGAGCGATTTTGTCCTTTATAAACAAGCGTCTATAATTAGACTGTTCCCCGCAGACGCGGGGATGAACCGCTTTTTCCGCCGATGGGGATAAGGCAAAAAATCCGTTCCCCGCAGGTGTGGATCAACCTTGGCTCAATAAAGCCATTGTCGCAGGGCCTCGCGATTACCAAGGTCGACCTGCTGGGCACGTGGGTCGCCTTCCACATGGCGATGATTGATGCCGTATTCACGCAACACGTATTGGGCCAGCGCGCAGCGGCAGGTGATCTCCAGCACGTGTGCCGTCATGGCATAGTCCTGAGCGATCAGTGTTTGCTCGGCCTCGCTGAGACGTCGGTCGGGGATGATCTCCAGTGTCAGGCGATTCTCCCAGTCCACATCGTTCGCTTGGGCCGCAGCGGGCAATGCATCGCCGATGGCCTCGGGCACACCGCGAAAGCGTGATAGCACGAAATCACGAAAGGCCGCGTTCTTCTCGCAATACGCACGGACGTGCCAGCGTCCTGCGGCATAGACCAGGGTGTGCGGGGCAATGAGCCTGTCCTCGCCTTGGGGTGATGAAAAGCTCGCGTAGACGACCTCCAGGCGTTGCTTTTCACGCGCCGCCGACACGACTGCCCGCACCACCTTCGGCGAGACATCCCGAATCGGCATCGGAACCGATTCCGTATTGGCCGCGCCCAGACCAAGCCCCACGAACTGTGGATTCAAGGCATCGTGCGTGCCGAGCAGGTGCAAATATTCATCCACATGGCCGTGAATGAAATACGGCGTGAAACGCGATGTCGGCACCCAGGCTTTGCGCGACGTATCGTAGGCAAGGTTATCCACCGCGACTTCCTCGCGATAAGTGCGTAGCACCTGTTGGGCCCGGTCCTTGCCCAGTTGAAACGCCTCACGCAGCGCGGCGGCCGTAACGCGCCCCTCCCAGTACGCCAACAGCTCGATCACGTGATAACGCGCCTGCGTGTCCCAGGCGAGCGGCGACGTTTCTTTCATGACGTATCCCCCATGGTCTTGCACTTGTGCAGCCGGCCGGAAAATTCCCCTGGTGTTTTATCCATGGGGTAGTCGGGCTCAATCGACTTTGCTTATATGAGGGTAACAGAGCGTAAGCGGTTGTAGTCGCTACCCCAATGCCGGAGGTTCCATGGATGATTTGTCACCGTCGGATCTAAAAACGATCCTGCACTCCAAACGCGCGAATCTATATTACCTCCAGCATTGCCGGGTCCTGGTCAATGGCGGGCGTGTCGAGTACGTCACCGACGAAGGCAAGCAGTCGCGCTATTGGAACATTCCCATTGCCAATACGACGTCGCTGCTGCTGGGAACGGGCACGTCGATTACCCAGGCCGCCATGCGCGAGCTGGCCAAGGCCGGTGTGCTGGTGGGGTTCTGTGGCGGTGGCGGCACGCCGCTTTTCGCGGCGAACGAAGTCGATGTGGACGTCGCCTGGCTGACGCCGCAGAGCGAATATCGCCCCACCGAGTATATGCAGCATTGGGTGCGCTTCTGGTTCGATGACGACAAGCGCCTCGACGCTGCCCGTGCCTTCCAGATGGCGCGGTTATCGCGCATCGAATCGCTGTGGCAAAGCCGGCCGCTCAAGGAGGCGGGTTTTGACATATCCGCCCAGCATTTGAGTGATGCATTGGCACAACATCGAGAAGCGATTGCC
>NZ_JARANX010000118.1:0-1707 GCF_029889785.1 Chromohalobacter sp. 48-RD10
AAAAAGCCCCGCTCATGGAGAGCGGGGCGCTAAAACGTCAGCTAGTCAAGAGAGGTCTTCTTAGAAGTTGAGACCGAAGTTGGTCTGCAGGCTGGTGTGCCAGCCATCATCACCTTCACCCGGCCCAAAGTAAGCGAGTGCGTTCTTGCCCGAAATGACACTGAACCAAGCGTAATACGGGCCCGCGGTGACCTTCATGCCCAGGTCGTTGAGCATCGGGTCATCGACATCGCCGAAACCACCGTCAACCGGGGAATAATCGTCGTTCGGACTGATATAGCTGAAGTCGTTGTAGAAGTAGACATTGTCGATGTCACCCCAGTCGACGTTCATGCTGTAGCCCACGCTGGCGGAATACATCTGGCCTTCGGCGGGGATCAGATAGTTGAAACCGAACGCGCCTATAGAAAGAACGTCATCGGAAATTCCGGTAGTAGACTCGCTCGGGTTCTCGGCATCGTATTCGTAGGCGGTGGCCTGCAGTTGCGTCAGCCAGGAGCCATAGCTGCCGTTGAGGCCCACGGCGGCCTGCCAGTTGCTGCCGCTGTCGTGGGTCTGGTTGTTATAGAGTTGACCGCCCTTGGCCGAGAAGTTGATCTCGGTGGTGTAATCGGTGCCCTGACCGAAAGTGTAGGCGACACGTGCGGCGAGCTGGTTCTCGGCGGAATTGCCTTGGGGGCTATCACCAACGGGTTTATCTGGATCAGCGACAGCATTGGCCCCATAGTGCTCGTTGCCATCGCCTAGCTGATCGCTCTTGAAGAAGGCCAGTGAGGTATCCCAGGCGCCTTGGGTGTGATCCCACTTGATACCCGCGTTCTGGTTGTCGTTGAAACCGGCGAGATACGGCAGGTTGCCGTACCAGCCCAGGTAGCCGTACTCCATGTTGCCGAACGGCGTCTGGACCAGCCCTACCTTGACGGTGTCGTTATCGCTGGCCTGATAGCCCATCCAGCCCTTCTTGAGGAACTGGTAACCGTCGTAGAAGCGATATTCGAACGAATACAGGAAGTTGCCATGCTGACCGTCGACGCCGAGCACGAACTTGCCGAAGTCCATGTCGCCAGCGGTGTCCTTGCTGGGTTTGCTCCAGTCGTCGTAAGTGCCCTTGAGCTGCAGGGTACCGCTGAACTGAGTATTCTGGATCGACTCGATCAGCGAACGGTTTTCCTCGGCCAGATCACGTGTCTGCGAACTTGCCTGGCTGCTGTCGGTGGTCGTGGTCGACTGCTGGGCTTCGAGTTGCTGCTCCATGCGCTCGACTTGCGCACGTAGAGCATCCAACTGGCGCTGCATGGCCTCGGTGTCTTGTTGTGCCAATGCCGGTGCAGCAAAAGCCAGTGTGCCGGTAACGCCCATGGCGAGGCCGGCTGCCTTGAATGATAGTTGTGCCACGTTTTTCTCCGTTTCCTGCTTAGGGTCGTGAGTCGTCGAATGGGCTGGGTCGCCCGTGCGAACTGACGTCAAGGAAACATCGAACCGGGTATCACATGCCCCCTCGTTCATGGGATGCACGAAAGCGCATTCCCCCTGCGAGTGGGGGCATTGAGCGATGGCAAACCATGTAGTGGTATGCGGTTCAAACGTTCCCTGAATTTTCTTCATTTTTAGTTATGGAGCGCATCATACCGAAAAACTGCCGTTACATAAACAGGTGTTATGGGATGGCAGGAAAATCCCCGCATGAGCGCTTATGAAGGGCAATAT
>NZ_JARANX010000119.1:0-1706 GCF_029889785.1 Chromohalobacter sp. 48-RD10
CTCCACGCCCACTATCAAAGGCGAGAGCAAGATCGAGGCCTCTTATGACGCCGGAGATCAACGCCGCTTCTACGTGGCGTGCCCGCACTGCGATCACCATCAGGCGCTCGACTGGCATCAGGTCACCTGGCAAAAGGACGACGACGGCACCCACCACCCAGACACCGCCGCCTACGCCTGCAAACACTGCGGCGTGATGTGGAACGACGGTGAGCGTATCGCGGCAATTCGTACGGCCGAGCAAGTCGGCGCCGGATGGAAATCCAGCAAGCCTTTCCGTGGCCACGCCAGCTACCACCTCAATGAGCTGTACAGCTGCTTTCGTCGACTGCGCGACATCATCCAATCGTTCCTCGACAAGAAGGCGAAAGGCGACCTGCAGTCGTTTATCAACGTGTCGCTTGCTGAGACGTGGGAAGAGCAGGGCGAGCAGGCCGAGGCTCACGTCCTCATGGAGCGCGCGGAGAGCTACAGGGCGCCGGTACCGACTGGGGGCGTCGTACTCACCGCCGGCATCGACATGCAGCAGGACCGCCTCGAGATGGAGACCGTGGCCTGGGGCTATGGCGAGGAATCCTGGTCGGTGGATTACACCGTGCTGTGGGGCGACCCACTGCAGGAAGAGGTATGGAGAGATCTCGATGATTATCTGGCCACCACCTGGACCCATGAGAGCGGTGCCCAGCTCGGCATCATCGCGTCTTGCTTGGATACCGGTGGTAGCAGCGGTTACACCCAGCGTGCCTATGAATACGTCCGGGGGAAGACTGGTCGCCGTTTGTTCGCCATCAAGGGTGTGCCGGGATGGGATCGCCCGGTTGTGACCGCCCCCTCGCGCAAGCGCACGGGGCGCGGCAAGCGGAAGGTGGATCTGTTCTCGATTGGTGTCGACGAAGCCAAGCTCACCATCATGCGGCGGCTGGCGGTCGAGCATCATGGCCCTGGCTTTACGCATATCCCCGCCGATCGCGAAGCCGAATGGTTCCATCAGCTGACTGCCGAGAAGCTGGTGACCAAGTACGTGAAGGGTGTGCCCAAGCGGGAATGGCATCAGACCCGGCCGCGTAACGAAGCACTCGACTGCCGCGCCTATGCCTACGCCGCCTTCAAGATCGCTAGCCCCAGCCTCAAGCGTCACGCCGCGCGGCTGGCGGAGTATGAGCAGCCTGAAGAGACTGACGAGAAACCAGCGTCACAGGATACAGCACCGGAACCACTGCCAGCGGAGCCAAAGCCACGCAAGCGCAAGACTAGGCGCAAGACATCCACGGGACGACCCAGGCGACAGCGCACGAGCTGGGTCAACAACTGGTGACGCATGGCAGGCATTCCCGAACGCATGACGGCAGGTACGACGCTGGCGATATCGCTTGCGTTAACCGCCTATCCCGCCCCGGATTGGTCGGCAACGCTGATCCTTCGCGGCGTCCAGTCCATCGATCTCGCGTCCGAGCCTGACGGTAGATTGCACACCTTCGCCGCGCCGGCGAGCGATACCGCCGCCTGGGTAGCCGGCGACTACTGGTACAGCCTGCGGGTGACCGATGGCACTGAGGTGCACGAGGTCGATACTGGCACGCTCAAGGTGCTGCCCGATCTCGCCGCTGCCGATGCCAATTTCGATGGACGTACCCACGCCGAGAAAACCCTCGAGGCCATCGAGGCGGTGATCGAGGGGCGCGCCAGCAAGGACCAGGACAGCTCTG